>NZ_NHBI01000033.1:0-38446 GCF_002167505.1 Sulfitobacter sp. TMED3
CGTGACGCCTTCGCGTCCGAGACGACGCGTCACCTGTGGCTGGCCTTCGGGTCGCTTGGCATGGCGGGGCTGATCGGCTTTCCCATCGGCGTTCTGAGCCACCGCAAGCCCGCGCTGCGCAGCGCGATTCTGCCGGTGCTGAGCTTTCTGCAAACCATCCCCTCGCTCGCCATGTTCGGGCTGATGATCCCCTTGCTGGGCTGGGTCGGTGCCACCGTGCCCGGTGCGCGCAGCATTGGCATCGCGGGCATCGGATTTGCGCCGGCCTTTGTTGCACTGGTGCTCTATTCGCTGCTGCCCGTCGTGGGAAACACCGTGGCCGGTCTGGCCGCCACGCCGCCGCAAGCCCTGAACGCCGCGCGCGGAATCGGCATGACGGCGGCGCAACGCCTGTGGCGCGTGGAACTGCCCATCGGCCTCCCCGTGATCCTCACCGGCCTGCGTATCGTGCTGGTCCAGAACATCGGGCTGGCGGTCATCGCGGGGCTGATCGGCGGCGGCGGCTTTGGCACATTCGTGTTCCAAGGGCTGAACCAGACCGCGACAGACCTGATCCTGTTGGGCGCGCTGCCCACGGTCGCGCTGGCCCTGACGGCGGCCATCGTGATGGATATTCTGGTCGACCTGACCCGCCGCCTCCCCAAGGAGACCCCATGATAGAGATCGACAATATCACCAAAATCTACGACAGCGCCCGCGCCGTCGATGACGTGTCGATGACCATAGATACCGGCACGATCACCGTTATCGTGGGCACATCCGGCTCGGGCAAGACAACGCTTTTGCGGCTGATCAACCGGCTGGAAGAGCCCACCTCGGGAGAGGTGCGGATCAACGGGCAATCAACCCTCGACGTCAAACCGCATATCCTGCGGCGGCGGATCGGATATGCCATTCAGGGGCACGGGCTGTTCCCGCATCACACGGTCGCGCGCAATATCGGCGCGGTGCCGCAATTGCTGGGCTGGCCCCGTGACAAGATCGACGCCCGCGTGGACGAACTGCTTGATCTCTTCTCGATGGCACCGCAAGAGTTCCGCCACCGCTACCCCTCTGAACTGTCGGGCGGGCAACAACAACGGGTCGGCGTGGCACGGGCTCTGGCCTCGCGCCCTGATCTGATCCTCATGGATGAACCCTTTGGCGCGCTCGACCCGATCATCCGCACCCGCGCGCAAGAGGATCTGCGCCGCATCCAGCAGACGCTCGGCTCCACCATCATCCTCGTGACCCATGATATGGAGGAAGCCATTCGTCTGGGCGACCGCGTGGCGGTGATGGATGGCGGCAAGCTGGTGCAACATGCCACCCCGGCAGAGATCATCACCCACCCCGCGACCGATTTTGTCGCCGATATGGTGGGCGATGTCGAACGCCCGCTGCGGCTGCTTTCCCTCACCCCGCTGGCAGAGGTAATTGAAGACGGCCCCGCCAACGGCGCGCCCCTACCCCGCGAGGCAAATCTGCGCGACGCGCTGTCGGCCTGCCTGTGGACAGGACGCAGCGCCGTGCCGATCACCGATAAGGGCAAGATCATCGGCCGTGTGACGCTGGACGCGATCCGCGCCCGCGCCGAGGTGCACGCATGACAGCGGGCAACCTGCTACGCGCCGGTTTGCTGGCGCTGCTGCTCGCTCTGGTCCTACAGCCCGATTGGTTCGCGCCGCTCTTTGCGCCGCTGGCCCCGGCGGGCGGACCGGTCATTTACGCGCGCAGCTCTTTGCTCTCGCTCTCGCTCAGCCATTTGGGGCTGGTGGCCCTTGCCTCTGTCGCGGCGACGCTGGTGGCGGTGACGCTGGCGATCTTTGTCACCCGTCCTGTGGGCGCGTCCTTCCTGCCGCTGTCGCGCACGATCACCAATATCGGTCAGACCTTCCCCCCCGTCGCGGTGCTGGCGCTTGCCGTGCCTGCCTTGGGGTTCGGGGCGGGGCCGACGCTGGTGGCGCTGTTTCTCTATGGGCTGCTCCCGATTTTCGAAAATGCGATCACCGCCCTGTCGACCCTGCCCCCCGCCACGATGGAGGCCGCACGCGGCATGGGGCTGAACCGCTGGCAACGCCTGTGGCGGGTGGAGCTTCCCCTCGCCCTGCCCGTGATCCTGACCGGCATCCGCCTGTCCGTCGTCATCGCCCTTGGCACCGCCACCATCGGCTCCACCGTTGCCGCACGCACCCTGGGCGAAGTCATCATCGCCGGGCTGCTGACCAACAATACCGCCTATGTGCTGCAAGGCGGGTTGATCGTGGGCCTTTTTGCGGTGCTGATTTATGACGCGATGGCCCAGCTTGAACGTTACCTGAGCCGTCGCATGGGGGGGTAAACCGCGCCGAGTGGAAGCGCGCCGATCCGCCGCCCGCGCAATTGCGCCCCCTGTCCAAGACTTGTATCACACCCCCTATGATCCGACAGCTTGCCCCCTTTGTTCTCACCCTCTGGGCCGCGCCGCTGGCCGCGCACCCCCATGTGTTTATCGACACGCAGCTCTCGCTTGTCGCCGACGATCAAGGGCAACTGACCCATGTACGGGTGACCTGGCAATATGACGCGCTCTATTCCTTGCTGGTGACCGAGGATATGGGCCTTGATGCCGACGGAGATGGGGCGCTCACGGAAACGGAGCTTGCGACGCTGAACGGCTTTGACATGCAGTGGGTCGACGGGTTCAACGGCGATCTGGTCCTCAGCGCGAAGGCGAACACCATCGCGCTGTCCGGCCCGACCGAGATTGCGACGCAGTTTGATAACGGACAGATCACCACGATGCACACCCGCGCGCTGGAAACCGCAGTCCCCGCGGGGACAGCGATCACGATCAAACCCTATGATGCGACCTATTACACCGCCTATGATATCACGACCGCAATAGACACCACGCGCGCGCCGACCTGTCGCGCCCGCGTCGCCATGCCCGACGTCACCGCCACGATGGAGGCGCTGCAACAACAGCTTGCCCAGCTGGATGCCCAGACCGATCCTTCCGACGCGGGTCTGCCGGATATCGGCGCGCAAATGGCACCCACGGTGAATGTGACATGCGCCGCGCCCTGACCGTGATCGCTTTGGGCGTGGTCATCGCCCTTGCCGCGCTTTGGTGGACCGGCGGCTTTGACCGGCTGGCGCAATGGGCTGCCGCGCATCAACGCGCGTTTCAAAACAGCATCGCCCTCTCGCTTCGCGCCGTGCGTGCGGGCCAGCCAGAGGCGGTAACCGCCCTGCTTTCCGCCTGTTTCGCCTATGGCGTGGTGCATGCCGCAGGCCCCGGTCACGGCAAGGTGTTGATCGGCGGCTATGGCGCGGCCAAGGCTGTGCCGATGCTGCGCCTGTCAGTGATTGCGCTGCTGTCGTCGCTGGGTCAGGCCGTGACGGCGGTGGCTCTGGTCTATACCGGCGTGAGCCTGTTGCACTTGGGGCGCGAGCGTATGATTTCGCTGACAGAGGCGATTATGGCCCCCGTCAGCTATGGCGCGATTGCCTGTGTCGGGCTGTGGCTGTTCTGGCGGGGCCTGCGCCATTTCCGCGCGACGCTTCCCGCGCCGCAAGATCATCACCACCATCACCACGATCACCATCATCACCATCATCACGACCATGAAGGTATCTGCGCCACCTGTGGCCATGCGCATGGCCCCACCGCTGAACAGGTTCGACAGGCAACCACCCTGCGCGAGACGCTGCTGCTGATCGGATCTATCGCGGTGCGGCCCTGTACGGGGGCGTTGTTCGTGTTGATCATCACGCTTCAGATGGGGATCGCAGGCGTCGGGATTGCCGGTGCTTTCGCGATGGCCTTTGGCACCGCGACCATCACCATCGCCGTGGGTCTGGGGGCCGGTGCGTTGCGCGGCGGCGTGCTCGCCGGATGGGCGAGCACCCCCCGTGCAGCCCAGATCGCCGCCCTGATCGAGCTTGCCTCGGGGCTTGGTGTGGCCCTGTTGGCGGGCGGATTGCTGCTGCGGGCGATCTGAGGTTACCCGCTCGACAAGCGGGACGGTCAAAACTATCTATAATCCATGACCCAACCTAGATCAGAGACCCACTCCGCCCGGATTGCGCGCATATTGGCCGACCGCATCATCTCGGGGCAGTTGGCACCGGGCGCACGGTTGCGGCAAGACCACATCGCGCAGGAATTCGGCGCAAGCCATGTGCCCGTGCGCGAAGCCTTTCGCCTGCTAGAGACACAATCACTTGCAGAAAGCCTGCCAAGACGCGGATTTCGCGTCACTTTCTTCGATATGGCAGAGTTGCGGGAGGTCGCCGAAATGCGCGCCAGCCTCGAAGCGCTCGCCCTGCGGCACGCCGCACCCAACCTGACGCCCGACATCCTCGCCAAGGCGCATAAGGCCAACCTCCAAGGCGACAGCGCCCAGAATGTACATGAATGGGAAGAGGCAAACCGCTGTTTTCACAGATTAATTCTTGAACCCTGCCAGATGCCGCGGCTGATGCGGTCGATTGACGACCTGCAAGCGGCAAGCGCGCGGTTCATTCTGCGGGCGTGGCGGACAAATTGGGAAGCCCGCACCGATCACGACCACCGTCTGATCCTCGACGCGCTGCGCAAAGGTCAGATGGATCTGGCCTGCACCACGCTCTCGCGCCACGTGGGGTGGATCGGCAAGCGCAGTCGCACCCTTAAAAACCAAAGCGGTTCAGGCACTTCCGAGTTTTTCAGATAATTATCTATAATCTGAATTGCCAGACGCCGCATCCTTCGTCCTACTGGGATAGACCTTGAAAGCTATCACTCGGAGGAAACCAGATGGCACTTGCGATTACATCCCTACCCCGTAACCCGTCCTTCGCGCAGGGGCTTGGCCTCGCGCTGGCCGGTGCCGCGCTGATCACGCTGGGGGCCAAGGTCCAGATCCCGTTCTGGCCGGTGCCCATGACGCTGCACACGCTATCGGTCTTTCTTGTCGCCCTCACCCTTGGCCCGCGTCTGGGGCTGGCGGCGATGGCGGCCTATCTTGGGGCCGGTGCAGCGGGGCTTCCGGTGTTCTCCGGCACGCCTGAACGCGGCATCGGGCTTAGCTATATGGTCGGGCCGACGGGCGGCTATCTGCTGGGCTATCTTGTGGCGGCGGGTCTGACCGGCTGGCTGGCGATGGGGCGCGGCTGGATCGGGCGCGTGCTGGCGATGCTGGCGGGGCTGACCGTGGTCTATGCCGGTGGTCTGGCGTGGCTGGCGCTGTTCGTGCCCGCACCCAAGCTGCTGGCTGCAGGACTGACCCCCTTCTTGCTGGGCGATGTGGTCAAGGTGCTGCTGGTGGCGACACTGCTGTCGGGCCTGTCGCGGCTGAAAGGGCGTGATCAATGATCCGTACAGACTGGACCCTTGACGAAGCGGCAGCGATCCACGCGCTGCCCTTCCCCGACCTGATCCATCAAGCGCAAACGCTGCACCGTGCGCATTTCGACCCCACGGCCATCGAAACCGCCAGCCTGCTGAGCATCAAGACCGGCGGCTGCCCCGAGGATTGCGGCTATTGTTCACAATCGGCGCATTACGACACCGGCGTCAAAGCGACCAAGCTGATGGGCGCGGAGGAGGTCATCGCCGCTGCCAAACGCGCCAAGGATGCGGGCGCGCAGCGGTTCTGCATGGGGGCTGCATGGCGCAGCCCCAAGGACCGCGACATGGACAAGCTGACCGATATGGTGCGCGGCGTGGCCGATCTGGGACTCGAGACCTGCATGACGTTGGGGATGCTGTCGCCCGAACAGGTGACCAAGCTAAAAGAGGCCGGGCTCGATTTCTACAACCACAACATCGATACCTCGCCCGAGTATTACGCCGAGATCGCGTCGACGCGCACGATGGAAGACCGCCTTGAAACGGTGGAGCATGTGCGCAAGGGCGGGATCAAGGTCTGCTGCGGCGGTATCCTTGGCATGGGCGAGGCAGAAGCGGACCGGATCAGCATGCTGGTCACCCTCGCCACGCTGCCCAGCCACCCAGACAGCGTGCCGGTGAACCTGTGGAACGCGGTCAAAGGCGTGCCGGTGCAGGGAAAATCCGAAAAGGTCGACCCTTTTGCGCTGGTCCGGCTGGTGGCCTTGGCGCGTATCCTGATGCCCGCCTCGGTCGTGCGCCTCTCCGCAGGCCGCACGGGGATGAGCGACGAGCTGCAATCGCTGTGCTTTCTGGCGGGGGCGAATTCGATCTTCGTGGGTAACCAGTTGCTGACCACCGAAAACCCCGCCACGTGGAAGGACAACGACCTGCTGCAACGGCTCGGCATGCATGTGGCACCCGCCAAGCCCGCGCCCAGATCGGCCAAGATCGCGGCGCAGTAGATCCGCCCCTGACACGTGCAAAAGCCCGGCCTGATATCCTCGGGCCGGGCTTATCGTATCGGACGACAGCGTGGTGTCAGGCGAAGATGATCACCGACTGCATGCCGTCCGCGACCATATCCCCATCCGTATTCCAGACCCGCATGACCTGAGAGCTATAGCCGCCGTTACCGGCGGTCAGCTGCGTCTCCATCATATACCAGCCGTCGCGGGTATTGGCGTGATCGGACAGCAGGTTGATGATCCAGTTCATTGATGAATTCGGCCCCGGTCGCGTCATCATCGGGAAGGCCGCAGGGGGCAGCACGTCGCCAATGGCTATCAGCCCCTCAAGCGTCCCCCACATCGCCGGATCACGGTGCCGCGCCCAAATCCGGACAAAGCCGCGATCCGCACCGGAGAACGGCAGGCTGCCCTCGATCAGCTTGACCTCGAAGTTGACAAAGAACCGCACCGGCGGGCGTTTCAGCGCGGGCGGGAAGTAGGAGGGCGTGTCGTCCGGCCCTTGGGGGGCGGCGGGCGCGGTATGGCCCACGTTCAACTGACTTTCCTGCGCATGCCCGAAAGAAAACGTGCCCGTCGCCGCGACCTTGCCGTCGATCTCGGCGCGGGTGGCGATGGTGGTGATGTTGCGCCCTTCGCGCAGCACCTCTGCATGGATCGTGGGCGGCTGCGACACGGGCGCGGTAAAGTTGATCAGCGCCGACCGCAGCGCGGGCAGATCGGGGCGGTCCCGACGCGCCGCGTTGACCAGCAAGGCACCGGTAAATCCGCCAAAGGCCGTACGCCCCTGCGCCCAGTTCTCTGGCACCTGATAGCGCGGCGCGGTGCCGTCCTGCTCTGCTGTGGCCAATACCTCGGCCAGGGTCACATCTGTCATGTCGGGTCCTTTATACGTCTGTCACCGCGCGCGGGCGCGCTGTAGCCCAATCGATGCCCGCAAAGCCAAGGGCGCGCAAGACACCCTGCCCCTGAAACGCCACGTCACCCACAACGCACCCCCGCGGCAAAAAATCCTTTGGCAGGATCGAATAGAGGTGTTGACGCCCAATCACTATTTCACATATTCATGAAATATGGAATCACTACTCACAGATCGACTCGCCACCCTGAGCCACCCGCAGCGGCTGGCCGTGTTTCGGCTGCTGATGCGGCGCTATCCGGATGCCTTGCCTGCGGGGGAAATCGCGCAGGTACTGGCGCTGAAATCCAGCACGGCGTCGGTATATCTGTCTGCGCTGACGCAAGTCGGGCTGATCTCGCAGCGGCGCGACGGGACGCGGCTCTTGTATACCATCAACCTTGATGCGGCGGGCGAGGTCGTATCGGGGTTGTTCGTGGATTGTTGTCGGGGGCGCGCCGATCTCTGCCCGCCCCCGTTCTCTGACCTCATTAACAGGACGCAGATGATGACCCAGACAAAATTCAACGTGCTTTTCGTATGTACCGGCAACTCCGCCCGTTCCATCTTTGCAGAGACGATCCTGCGGGACATGGCGGGCGACTGGTTCACTGCCTATTCCGCGGGCACCCTGCCCCGGTCCGAGCTTAACCCCCTTGCGGTCGAGATGCTGCAAGCCAAGGGCCACAGCATCGATGCGCTGCGGTCCAAACATATCTCTGAATTCCAGACCGCCGATGCGCCGCAGATGGATTTCGTCTTTACCGTCTGTGACCACGCCGCAAACGAGGAATGTCCCACCTGGCCCGGCCAGCCCGTGTCGGGGCATTGGGGCATGCCCGACCCCGTCAAAGCCGAAGGGACAGAAGCGGAACGCCGGCTGGCCTTCCAACAGACATATGGCGCGCTGCACAACCGGCTGCTGGCCTTTACCGCCCTGCCTTTCGACGCGCTGGACCGCGCTGCCTTGCAAAAACGGGTCGATGCCATCGGGGCCGACCCAGTGACCACAGGATAAACCACCATGACAACCTATGCTTTGAACGGCCTTGGCCGCATCGGAAAACTCGCCCTGCGGCCCTTGTTGGAACAAGGGGCCAAGATCGCCTTTATCAACGATGCGGTTGGCGACCCCGAGATGCACGCCCATCTGCTCGAATTTGATTCCGTCCACGGGCGCTGGCCTGCGACCTTCAGCGCAGAGGAACATGCGATCACCATCGACGGCACGCGTATCCCCGTGACCAGCACCAAATCGATCACAGATCTGCCGCTGGAGGGGGTGGATGTGGTGATCGACTGCACCGGTGCGTTCAAGACAGAGGCCAAGCTTGCCCCCTATTTCGAGGCGGGCGTGAAAAAGGTTGTTGTCTCTGCCCCCGTCAAGGACGGGCCGACGGCGAATATCGTCTATGGCGTGAACGACGACAGCTATGATCCAGCCGCGCACAGCATCGTCACCGCGGCGAGCTGCACCACCAACTGCCTCGCCCCCGTCGTCAAAGTCCTGCTGGAAGGGATCGGGATCAAACACGGGTCGATCACCACGATCCATGACGTGACCAACACGCAAACCATCGTGGACCGCCCCGCCAAGGACATGCGCCGCGCCCGATCCGCGCTGACCAACCTGATCCCCACTACCACAGGGTCGGCCACGGCGATCACGTTGATCTATCCGGAACTGACCGGCAAGCTGAACGGCCACGCCGTGCGGGTGCCCCTGCTGAATGCGTCGATCACCGATTGTGTGTTCGAGGTGGAGCGTGAGACGAGTGTGGAAGAGGTCAACGCCCTATTCAAAACCGCCGCCGAGGGGCCGCTAAAGGGCATTCTGGGCTTTGAGGAACGCCCGCTTGTGTCGTCGGATTACACCAATGACACCCGCAGCGGGATCGTGGATGCGCCGTCGACGATGGTGGTGAATGGTACGCAGGTCAAAATCTATGCGTGGTATGACAATGAAATGGGCTATGCGCACCGTCTGGTGGATGTGGCGCTGATGGTGGGCGGCAAGCTGTGACACGCCCTGCCGGTTTTACCGCCTATATCACTGTCACCGCCGCCTATTGGGCCTTTATGCTGACCGACGGCGCGCTGCGGATGCTGGTGCTGCTGCATTTTCACACGCTCGGCTTCTCTCCGGTACAGCTGGCCTATCTGTTTGTGCTCTACGAGATCGCGGGCGTGGTCACCAACCTGTCGGCGGGCTGGATCGCGGCGCGCTTCGGGCTGACCTCGACGCTCTATGCGGGGCTGTCGTTGCAAGTGGTCGCGCTGCTGGCGTTGACACAGCTTGATCCGGCATGGAGCGTCGCCGCCTCGGTCGTCTTTGTCATGCTGGTGCAAGGGCTGTCGGGCGTGGCCAAGGATCTGGCCAAGATGAGCTCTAAATCCGCGGTCAAGCTGCTGGCCCCCACCACGGGGGGCGGCTTGTTCCGCTGGGTCGCACTGCTGACCGGATCAAAAAACGCGGTCAAGGGCGCTGGCTTTCTGCTGGGAGCGGGGATGCTGGCGCTGCTGGGGTTCGTGCCGTCGGCGCTGGTGATGGCGGCGATCCTGTTTGTGATCCTGATCGGCGTCATCATCGGTATGCCCGCGGGCCTGCCCGTGGGGCGCAAGGATGCCAAGTTCACCGAAGTCCTGTCCAAGAACCGCAATATCAACTGGCTGAGCGCCGCACGGCTGTTCCTTTTCGGGGCGCGCGACGTTTGGTTTGTCGTGGGCATCCCGATCTATTTCTACGCCGTGCTCTCCGATGGCAGCGTCGAAAGCAAGCGGGAGGCTTTCTTTATGATCGGCAGCTTTATGGCGGTGTGGACGATCCTCTATGGGGCCGTGCAAGGCTGGGCCCCGAAGATACTGCGGGCCACAGGCCGGACCGAGGGCGACACGCTCGCGCAGGCCCGCCACTGGAACCTTGCGCTGGTCGTCGTGCCTGCCGTGCTTGCCGCGCTGGTCTGGATCACGCCTGCGCCATCCCCCGCGTTGACGGTCACGATTGTCCTCGGTTTGCTGGTGTTCGGTGCGATTTTCGCGGTGAATTCGGCGCTTCATTCCTATCTGATCCTCAGCTTCACGAATGCAAAGCGGGTCACGATGGATGTGGGGTTCTACTATATGTCCAACGCGGCCGGTCGGTTGGTAGGCACGCTTTTGTCAGGCTTCACCTATCAACTGGGGGGGCTGGCGCTGTGTCTTGGCACCGCGGCGCTGATGCTGGCGCTGAGCGCCTTGGGGACGGCACAGCTGCGCCCCTCGCAAACGTCATGAACTGCGGCGCGCGGGGATGTCCCCGCGCGCCCAATCTTAAGGGACCGCAACCACGCCGTTGCGGTTGTCCCGCCAGATCAGCGCGACAAGCGCGGCCGAGACGACCCCCGCGATCAGCGTCGTCGTCAGCCCCGGAAAGCTGAAGGCAAAGCCCGCGATCCCCAGGGGCAGGCGTAGCCAGGGCCGCACCATACCGACGCCCAGCAGATAGCCCTCAAGCCCGCCGGACAGCAGCGTGATGCCGATAATGATCGACGGCAGCACATAGATCAGCGGCGTCAGATCGCCCTGCAGCACCAGCGCAGGCTGAAACAGGAAGAACAGCGGCACAAAGTAGATCACCACCCCCAACCGCATCGCGGTGAAAGAGGTCAGCATCGGCTTGGCCCCCGCAATCGTCGCCGCCAGAAACGCCGCAGCCCCCACCGGAGGCGTGATCACCGACAGCATCGCGTAGTAGACGATGAAAAAGTGCACCGCGACCGTGTTCAACCCGCCGATTTCGATGATCGCGGGCGCCAGCGTCACCGCAAGGAAGATGTAGGCCACAATCGCAAGCCCCGCCATCCCCATGATAAAGCAGGCCAAAACCCCAAGCGCGATCACGAGATAGACGTTATCCCCGCCCAAAGCGACCAGCCCCGAGGTCATCGACCCCGTCACACCGGTGATGGTCAAGGCGCTGACCACGAATGCAATCGGCAGGATGATCGCTGCGGTCTGTGTGACCAGCGTGCCCACCTGACGCAGGGTTTCAAAGATGCGCGCAGGTGTCATCATGGTCTCGCGTTGCAGGAAGCTCAGCGCGATCATCAGCGCACTGGCATACCACGGGGCGTAATATTCCCACCGCATATAGAGCAGGCCCCAGACCAGAAAGATCATGACCAGCAGGAAAGGCCAGCCGCGCTTCATCACCTCGCGGGCCGAGGGCAGGTTTTCGGGTTTCATCCCCACCAGCCCCTTGCGCGCGGCATAGGCGTCGACTTGCAGGATCAGGCCAAAGTAGAACAACACCGACGGCAGGATCGCGGCCACCATCACGGTCGCGTAGTCCACACCGATGGTGATCGCCATGACAAAGGCAATCGCCCCCATCACCGGCGGCATCACCACCCCGCCGGTCGAGGCGCAGGCCTCGATCGCGCCAGCGTAATGAGGCGGGTAGCCGACCTTTTTCATGGTCGGAATGGTGATCGACCCGGTGCCCGCGATGTTCGAGAAAATCGACCCCGACAGCGACCCGAAAAAGGCGCTGGCCACGATCGATACTTTCGCTGGACCGCCGCGGTACTTGCCAAAGCCCGCATTGGCCAGATCGATAAAGAACTGCCCCGCCCCCGTGGCGATCAGCACGCCCGCAAAGACCAGAAAGCCCAGCACGATCTCGGCCACGATCTTGGTGGTGATGCCCATCAACCCTTCGGTTCGGAAGACATGCGCCTCGATCATGCGTTCAAACGTATAGGGGATGCCCATCAGCAAACCGGGGAAATAATCGGCCACCAGCGGGTAAAGCCCCAGCACCAGCACCACGAGGAGAAAGGGGATGCCCCCCGACCGGCGCGCGACTTCAAGCATCAGCAGCCAAAGCACGACGCCCGCGTAAAAATTGGTCCAGCCCGCCTGCACGATCTCCCATGCGTACATCGAGAACCACATGCAGATACCAAAGCTCGCGGCTGCCGCCACGATGTCATAGATCGGCACATGGGTGTGCGATTTCACCGCTGGCAACGCGATGAACGCCGCCGCAACGAATGTGCCGATAAAGACCCAGTAGTATTGCCCTTCAAGCAGACGCCGCCCGCCGATGGGCACGCCGAATACATAGGCCAGCCCCATCCCGAGGCCAAAGGTACACAGCAGCACAAAAGCGATGCTGGTGAACGAGAATAATCCCCCCAGTCGCGTCGTCTCGGACGAGGGTTCGACAGCCGTTTCAGCCGCCGGAGAGTGTTGTGTTGCTGACATGGATGATCCTGAAAATATGGGCGCTGTGGCAGTGTCTTAGGAGGACGGAGCACGCTGTGCTCCGCCGTGTCTTATGCCGTCGATGACGGTCCGGCGCGGCGTTACAGGCGCGAGCGGAACGGCTCCAGCCCGTCGGTGTGCTTGGCCAGAATGTCGAGATACTCCTGGTTCTCGAAATTCATCTCGACGCCCTGCTCCATCGCCTCTTTCATGCCGGCGCTGCGTGCCGCGATCCACGCGTCCATCTTCTCGATGGCCTCGGTGTTCCAGGCATCGTCTTCTTCGGTCCACGCCCCGATTTCACGCAGGTATTTCACCGTGCCTTCGTGCACAGGGATCGGGTTGGCATCCAGGAAGTTGCGGAAATGCTCCAGCGACATGCGGGTCGCCAGCGCGTGGGATCCTTTGTAGCTGTCGTGGGACTCATTGATCCACTTCGCCATGTTATAGACGAAGTCCTCTTCAGCGGTGACCGGCACGGCATAGACGAAGTTCGACGTCATGGACTCGACACCCTTGGCGGTGCTCACCCCCATAGAGATGGTCGAGGGGATCGTCATGGGGCGGTAGCTGAGGTAGGCATTCCAGCCTTCTTTGTTGGCGGGATCCATCGGCAGCCAGCGGATGCTGCCCGGTGCGCCTTCCATTTCGGACAGGACGGAAGAGATCGGCGAGCAATAGGCCACGTCGGACTTCCCCTCGACGACGGAACGACAGTTTTCACCGTAGCTGGAGGCCGGGACGAATTCGATCTTTTCCTGTGCTTCCTCGGGCGTCATGCCGATAAAGGCAGGCAGGGCCTGGGTGATCGCCGCGACGATTGCGGGCGAGAACACACCCGAGGTGACCCGCACGCCGCCTTTGCCGATATCTTCAAGGCTTTGCAGATCGGAATCGCCAGCCACAACAAAGCCCCAAGGCGTGTCGTTATGGTGCCACAAGATCCGCTGCGGCATGGGTTTCGCCGAGGCGTAACCGCCGCCCCCTTCCGCTTGCAACGCCATTTCCGACGCGGAAACCGACGCGATCGCGATATCTTCGCGGTCGGTCAAACGTTTGTAGCGCATGGGCTCGCTGTCTTCGGGAACGATCCGCACGGTGGTGCCGGTTTCCTTTTGCAACGCAGGCCCCCAACCGTTGGTCGAGGCAAAGCTGCCTGTCGACGTGCCCGGTGTGGCAATCACGAGCATGCGCGGCCACTCATACTCCTGCGCCATCGCGATACCCGAAAGCGCCATTGATACCGCAAAGGATCCGACAGCGGCCTTGGCAAAACGTGTCATATTCTTCATGTGGTCTCTCTCCCTGTTGTACATCTTTGGATTGTTCAGGATCGCAGGATCACAGGCACCGCAAAAGCTGCGGATGCCCATGCGCAGGACGCAGATGTGATCTTTGCAGATGTCACGCAGCACCTCCCAATGCTTGTCGCGACGCGTCCGGTACGACCCGTAAAAACGGGCCAGAAAACGCATCCTCCCGAGTGTCGGCCCCCTCCTCCCGAGGGTATCCGACTCAATCTGTCAATCAGCCTAGGGGCAAGATATTTCGATGCCAATACCGCAGAACAGAACTTGATACCGCAGCCGCGCGGGGTCTTTGCGCGATCACCCCTAGTTTGCTGATGCCAAAGGGTTAACACCGCAGAATATGGGAAATGTGACGTTACGTTGCTTTGGGTTACGAGGCGTTGTTTCGGCTGACAATCGTCAGGAGGGCTGTCCAAACCGCGCCCGATTTGCCCAAAATATCGCCACCTTTGGTTGAATATTTTGCGGCTTGCACCGTTTGTCGAACTTGGCTACGCCTAAGGTAACGACGCTGCACGCCCCCACAGGGGCCGCAGTTCAAACATCTATCCGTCGGGGTGCCCTAGGGGGCTGAGAGGTGCGTGCACCGACCCGTCGAACCTGATCCGGGCAATACCGGCGTAGGGAACGGGTATCTTTGTGCAACGGCCTTGGGTCCACGCCACAAAGCTCATTCTTGCGTCTGCTTGCCCACCACCGAGAGGCGAGCATGTGACCAAGACGACCCCCATTTCCCTGACCATTGCCGGATCCGACAGCGGCGGCGGTGCCGGTATTCAGGCCGATATCAAGGCGATGTCGGCCAATAATGTCTATGCTGCCAGCGTGATCACCGCCGTGACCGCGCAGAACACACGCAGCGTCAGCGCGGTACACGAGATCCCCCCCCCCATCGTCGCGGCCCAGATCGATGCGGTGCTGTCCGATCTTTCGGTGCAGTCGATCAAACTGGGCATGCTGTTTTCTCCGCAGATTATTCAGGCGGTGGCCGCTGCGCTCTGCGCGTTTCGGGGGGCCGTCGTGGTTGATCCGGTGATGATCGCAAAATCCGGCGATGCCCTGTTGCAAGAAGACGCCGTCGCAGCGTTGGTCACGGATATCCTGCCGCGCGCCGATCTGCTGACCCCCAACCTGCCCGAAGCCGCCCGCCTGTTGAACCAGCCCGAGGCCGACAGCGCCGACCAGATGGTCACGCAGGCCCGTGCGCTGCTAAAGATGGGCCCGAAGGCGGTGCTGATGAAGGGCGGCCATAGCGCGGGCAATATCTGTAGCGACGCGCTGGTCACCGCAGAGCGTGTCACATGGCTCAGCGCGCCGCGCATCGACACGCGCAATACCCACGGGACGGGATGCACCTACGCCGCGGCCATCGCCGCGGGGCTGGCCCACGGCAACCCCCTTGGCGCGGCGGTACAGGCCGCCCATGACTATCTGCACCGCGCCATCATCGCCGCGGATCAACTTGATATCGGCACGGGCCACGGGCCGGTGCATCACTTCCACGCGGTCTGGTCATGACGCAGGTCACCATCATCGGCGCGGGCGTCGCGGGGCTGTGTACCGCGCGTGTCTTGCTGGATCGTGGGATGCGCGTGCATGTGATCGACCGCGTCCACCAGCCCGGCCCGCAAGGGTGTTCTTGGTGGGCTGGCGGTATGCTCGCCCCGTTTTGCGAAGGTGAAAGCGCCGAGGAACCGGTGATCCGGCTGGGGAAAAGGGCCGCGGATTGGTGGGGGCAACACACCACATCGCTGCACCGACGCGGGTCGCTTGTGATCTCTCCGGCGCGGGACAGCAGCGATCTGACCCGCTTTGCGCGCCGCACGACAAGCCACCAAACCCTGACGGGCGCAGGGATCGCGGCGCTTGAACCAGACCTTGGCGACCGCTTTGCCAAAGCGCTCTATTTCCAGACCGAGGCCCACCTGTCGCCCCGCATTGCGCTGGCAGAGCTGTGGCGCGGGCTGGTGGCCGATGGGGCCAGTTTCGAACAGGGCGAGGCCGCCCCCGAAACGCTGGCGCAAGACGGCATCGTCGTTGATTGCCGCGGCTATCACGCGCGCGCCGATCTGCCCGATTTGCGCGGCGTGAAGGGGGAAATGGCGCTGCTGTCCTGCCCTGATATCGCGATCACCCGCCCCATCCGCGTGCTGCACCCACGTGTGCCGATCTACCTCGTGCCGCGCGGTGACGGGATTTACATGCTCGGGGCCACAATGGTCGAAGGCCGCGCCGGTGCCCATGCCAGCGTGCGGTCCGTGCTTGAACTGCTGAGCGCGGCCTACGCACTGTCCCCCGCCTTTGGCGAGGCCGAGATCCTAGAGATCGGCGTCGACAGCCGCCCCGCCTTCCCCGACAACCTGCCGCGCATCGAACGGCAGGGCAATCTGATCCGCGCCAACGGTCTGTATCGCCACGGTTTCCTGCTCGCCCCCGCGCTGGCGACCATGGTGGCCGACCTGATCCTTGACGCCAAAACACCGGAGATTTTCCATGAAACTACAGCTTAACGGTGCCCCGCTCGACAGCGACGCGCCCACGCTCGCCGCCCTGCTAGAGGCCGAAGGATTTGGCGGCGCGAAAGTCGCTACCGCCGTCAATGGCAGCTTTATCCCCGCCAGCCTGCGGGCCAGCCACCCCCT
Source organism: Sulfitobacter sp. TMED3 (assembly GCF_002167505.1). NCBI lineage: Bacteria > Pseudomonadati > Pseudomonadota > Alphaproteobacteria > Rhodobacterales > Roseobacteraceae > Sulfitobacter > Sulfitobacter sp. TMED3. The sequence continues at coordinate 16,401 of NZ_NHBI01000033.1, forward strand.
GTCCTCCGGCGACAGCATCGAAGTGCTCGCCCCCATGCAGGGAGGCTAAGATGCGCCCATTTTACGGAGAACCCCTTGCCAATGGTCTGATGCTGGGCACCGCGCAATACCCCTCGCCCAAGGTGCTGTCAGACGCCTTTGCGCGCAGCGGGGCGGCGGTGGCGACGGTCTCGCTGCGGCGCGAAAGCGGACGGGATCGCGCCGGTCAGGACTTCTGGGAACTGATCCGCGCGCTTGACGTCCATGTGTTGCCCAACACCGCCGGATGTCACAGCGTCAAAGAGGCCGTCACCACCGCCCATATGGCCCGCGAGGTGTTCGACACGCGCTGGATCAAGCTCGAGGTCATCGGCGAGGAGGACACGTTGCAGCCCGATGTCTTCGGTCTGGTCGAGGCCGCCCGCATCCTGAGCGAGGACGGGTTTCAGGTCTTTCCCTACACCACCGAAGACCTTGTGGTGGCGGATAGATTGCTGCGGGCGGGCTGCGAGGTGCTGATGCCCTGGGGCGCGCCCATCGGGTCGGGGATGGGGCTGAACAACCTTTTCGGGCTGCGCGCTATGCGGGCGCATTTTCCGGACGTGCCGCTGGTGATCGACGCGGGCATCGGCCTGCCGTCCCACGCCGCACAGGCGATGGAGCTGGGCTTTGACGCGGTGCTGCTGAACACCGCTGTCGCCAAAGCCGGTGACCCCGCCGCCATGGCCGAGGCCTTTGCCACCGCGATCCGCGCCGGACAGCTTGCCGCCGATGCGGACCCGATGCCGCCCCGCGATATGGCCGCGCCCTCTACCCCCTTGATAGGAAAGGCGTTTCTGGAATGACCCTGGACCGTTTCTACCCGATTTTCGACAGCGCCGCCTGGTTGGAGCGGCTGGTGCCCCTTGGCATCAAACTGGTGCAACTGCGGATCAAGGACACGCCCGCCCCTGCCCTGCGGCGCGACATCCGGCAGGCCAAGGCGATCTGCGCCAAACACGGCTGTACCCTCGTGATCAACGACCACTGGCAGATCGCGCTCGACGAAGGGTGTGATTTTATCCATCTGGGGCAAGAGGATCTGGACAGCGCCGACCTCACCGCCATCCGCGATGCGGGCGCACGTCTGGGCATCAGCACCCACGACAAGGCCGAACTGATCCGCGCCCTAGACCTGCGCCCCGATTATATCGCCCTCGGCCCGATCTACCCGACGATCCTGAAGCAGATGAAGTGGCACGCGCAGGGGCTGGACCGTCTGCGCGACTGGCGTGAACGGGTGGGGCAGACCCCGCTTGTGGCCATCGGTGGCATGTCGGTCGACCGCGCGGCGGGAGCCTTTGATGCCGGTGCCGATTGCGTCGCGGCGGTGACCGACATCACCCTGAACCCCTCGCCCGAAGATCGCATCACCGCATGGCTGGGGGCAACCCGATGACCCGCTATGCCCGCCAGATGATCCTGCCGCAGGTCGGCCCATCGGGCCAAGAGGCGCTGGCGGCGGCACGGGTGGTGGTGGTTGGCGCGGGCGGGCTGGCGGCACCGGTACTGCCCCTGCTGGCAGGGGACGGTGTGGGGCATATCACGCTGGTGGACGGTGATGACGTGGCCCTGTCAAACCTGCACCGCCAGACCCTGTTTACCGAAAGCGATATCGGCACGCCCAAGGTCACCGCCGCCGCCCGCGCCCTGAGTGCGCGCAACAGCGCGTGCACCGTGGTGGCCCACCCCGTGACCCTTGGGCCGGATACCGTGGCAAAGCTGTGCCATGATGCGACGCTCGTGCTGGATTGCGCCGACAGCTTCGCAGCAAGCTATGTGCTGTCGGATCATTGCCTGAACGCGGGCCTGCCTTTGATCGGCGCCTCGGCCCTTGGGTTTGGCGGCTATGTTGGCGGGTTCTGCGGCGGCGCGCCGTCGCTGCGGGCGGTCTTCCCCGATCTGCCGGACCGCGCGGCCAGCTGCGACACGGCGGGGGTGATGGGGCCGGTCGTCGCCACGATCGGTGCCGCCCAAGCACAGATGGCGCTGGCCTGCCTCCTTGGACTGTCGCCGTCCCCTTTGGGGCAATTGATCAGCTTTGATCTTGCCACCTATCGTTTTGGCGGCTTCCGCTTTGATACCGCGCCGGAGCCTGACCACGGTTTCGGATTTGTCGCGCCCTCGCAGATCCGCGCAAGCGATTGGGTCGTCGATCTGCGCGGCCCGGATGAGGCTCCCACAGCCGCGACACCCACAGCGCAGCGCATCACCCTGCCCGATTTCCTCCGCAACGCTCCCCGCCCGACACATCAACCCCGTGCGGTGATCGCCTGCCGTTCGGGCCTGCGCGCGTGGCAGGCGGCGACCCATCTGGCCAGCTACTGGCATGGCCCCATTACCCTGCTCGCCATGGGCGAGCCTTCCCCGTTGAAAGGACAAACCGATGAAACTTCGTAACATTCTGGCCGCACTGGCGCTAACCTCTGGCCCGGCGCTGGCGCAGGACGAGATGGTCTTGCTGCTGGACTGGTTCGTGAACCCCGACCACGGGCCGATCATCGTGGCGCAGGAAAAAGGGTATTTCGCCGAACAGGATCTGAGCGTAGAGGTCATCGCCCCCGCCGATCCCTCCGACCCGCCCAAGCTGGTCGCCGCGGGCAAGGCGGATCTTGCGATCTCCTATCAGCCGCAACTGCACCTGCAAATCCACGAAGGTCTGCCCCTGCAACGGGTCGGCACGCTTGTGGCCACGCCGCTGAACTGCCTGCTGGCGCTGACCGATGGTCCCATCGCCTCTCCTGCGGATCTGGCGGGCAAAAAGGTCGGATTCTCGGTCGGCGGTGTCGAAGAGGCCGTGCTCGGCGCGATCCTGACCCATCACGGGCTGTCGCTGGATGATGTGGAGCTGGTAAACGTCAACTGGTCGCTTTCACCGTCGTTGATGTCCGATCAGGTGGATGCGGTCATCGGGGCCTTCCGCAATTTCGAGCTGAACCAGATGGATATCGAAGGCGTCGATGGCACCTGTTTCTACGTAGAGGAAGAGGGTCTGCCACCGTATGACGAGCTGATCTACGTCGCCAACCGCGACACGATGGACAAGGACATGATCGCGCGGTTTCTGGCCGCGACCGAGAAAGCGACGCAATATATCGTCAACCACCCCGAGGAAAGCTGGGAGGTGTTCGCCGCCACCTCTGCCGATCTGCAGGACGAGCTGAACGCCCGCGCGTGGAAAGACACGCTGCCCCGTTTCGCCCTGCGCCCCACGGCGATGGATGCCGGACGCTACGCAACATTCGAGACATTCTTGCATGACGCGGGTCTGATCCCCGACATCTCGCCCGTGTCGACCATCGCCATTGATGTGACCGACCGATGACCGCGCCGGACTATGGCCGCAGCTTCGCGCTTTGGCGCGCTGCTGCGGCGGCGGATTGGCAAGACTATACCCACCATGCCTTTGTCGAAGGGCTGCGCGACGGCAGCCTGCCGCGCCGTTGCTTTGTGAACTATCTGATCCAAGATTATGTTTTCCTTGTGCATTTCTCGCGCGCTTGGTCGATGGCGGTGGTCAAATCGGAAACGATGGAAGAGATGAAGACCTGCGCTGCCACGGTCGATGCACTGGTCAATCACGAGATGGCGCTGCATATCCGCACCTGTGCTGCGGCGGGTATCGACGAAGCGGCGCTGTTCACCGCGACGGAAGCCCCCGCCAACCTCGCCTATACGCGCTATGTGCTGGATGCCGGGATGCAGGGGGATTTCCTTGATCTGATGGCGGCACTGCTGCCTTGCGTCATGGGCTATGGGGAGATCGGGCAGCGCCTGGCCCAGACCCGCAGCGCCGACACGCCCTATGCCGAGTGGATCGAGACCTACGCCGACCCCGACTATCAGGCGCTGTGCCAGACGGTGGGCGCGATGGTCGACGCGGCGGTTGCGCGGCGGATCGGTGACCTTGAAACCGCCCCCCGCCGCGCGGCACTGCAAAACCGCTTTTCCACGGCCACACGGCTAGAGGTCGGCTTTTGGCAGATGGGGCTGGACCTGCCATGACCCCGCCGCCCGCGCTGCGTCTGGCGGGACAACACCGGATTGACGCGCGCCCCCTGTTTGAAGTGGATATGACTCTGGCCGCGGGGGCGTGGACCTGCTTGCTCGGCCCGTCGGGGGTGGGCAAATCCACGGTGCTGCGCCTACTGCTGGGGCTTGAGACAGGCGGCGCTTTTGACGGCACGATCACCGCCTCTGACGGGCAACCGCTGGCGGGGCGGATCAGCTATATGGCGCAATCCGACCTGCTGCTACCGTGGCTTACGGTGATCGACAACATCATGATCGGCGACCGGCTGCGTGGGACCACGCCTGACAGGGACCGTGCCTCCGCCATGCTTGCACGGGTCGGTCTGCAGGATCATGCCCATAAAAAACCCGCCGCGTTGTCGGGCGGCATGCGGCAGCGGGCAGCGCTGGCGCGGACCTTGCTGGAGGATCGCGCGGTGGTCTTTCTGGACGAGCCATTCTCGGCACTTGATGCGGGCACCCGTGCCGCGATGCAAGAGCTCGCGGCAGAGCTGTTGCACGGGCGGACCGTGCTGCTGGTCACCCATGATCCGGCAGAGGCGGCGCGGCTGGCCGACCACATCCTGATCCTCTCGGCCACGGGCGTGCAAAGCTGGCCCGTCCCCGCGCTTCCCGCGCCGCGCCCCGTCACCGCCCCCGAGGTTTGGGCCTGCCAAAGCGCGCTGCTGTCCCATCTGCGGGGGGTGCCTGCATGAGGCGATACGACATACCACTTACGATCCTGCTGGGGCTTGGTCTTTGGCAGGGAGCGGTGCTGCTGACCGACGCGCCGCACTATATCCTGCCCTCGCCGTGGCGCGTGGCGCAGGCGGCCTATCGCGCCCGTGAGACGCTGATCGAGAACGCCTGGGTCACCACCGTCGAGGTGCTGCTGGGGCTGTTGATCGGCACCGCCTTGGGGNCTGTCACCGCGATCCATCTGGCGCTGTCCAAAACGGCAGAGCGTTTGCTGCTGCCGCTGCTGGTCTTTACNCAAGCCGTGCCGGTTTTCGCGCTGGCCCCGTTNCTGACGCTGTGGTTCGGCTATGGCATGGGGTCCAAGATCGTGATGGCGGTGTTGATCATCTATTTTCCGGTGACATCGGCCTTTCACGACGGGCTGACCCGCGTGCCTGATGGCTACCGCGATCTGGCGCAATCGATGGGCGCGCGGCCGTTGCGGTTCATGCGCTACGTGCAAATCCCCCACGCGCTGCCAAGCCTTGCGACGGGGCTGCGGCTGGCGGCGGTCTATGCGCCGATCGGGGCGGTGATTGGCGAATGGGTCGGCGCGTCAAAGGGGCTGGGCTATCTGATGCTGCTGGCCAATGGCCGCGCCAAGATCGACCTGATGTTCGCCGCGTTGATCNTGCTCGCCTGTTTGACNGTGCTGNTGCATCTCTCTGTCGGGCTGCTGGCGCAACGCCTGACCCGCTATGCCGAAGGCCGCAGCGAAAGCGGGATCACGCGCAGCACNCGCGCGTGANCCATACGACTTGCTATTCCGCGTTCGGNCGCACCCGCGCGCCGCTTTTGTCNGCAAAGGCCGCAAGNCGCGCGCGCGCGTCAGGCTGCGTATTGACCACACCGGCGACCACNGCTTCGGCATAGGCGGCATCCATNGCCGACATGTTCTGCATATGGCTCACCGCGCTACAGATCGCNAAGTTCGACAGCGGCAGGTTCTGCGCCGCCTTGCGCGCCAGTTCCATCGCCTTGTCCATGCTGGACCCTTCGACGATATACTGCGCNAGGCCCAGATCGACGGCCTCTTGCCCNTGATAGACGCGCCCGGTGAGCATCATGTCGATCATCCGCGCCTTACCGACCAGATCNGTCACACGGATCGTAGCCCCCCCGCCGGTGAACAGCCCGCGCTGGCCTTCGGGAAGCGCGAAATACGCGCTTTGGTCCATCACNCGCACATGGGCAGAGCTGGCAAGCTCTAGCCCGCCGCCGACAACGGCCCCTTGCAATGCNGCAATCACGGGCACGCCGCCGTATTCCATCTTGTTGAATGCCTCGTGCCAGCGCAAACAGACGTGCATGAAATCNGCGGGGCTGCGGTCTTCGTCATGGTGTTCGATCAGATCAAGCCCGGCNCAAAAGTGATCCCCCGCGCCCGCCAGNACCACTGCACGCACACCCGCGCGCGGTGCGGCGGAAAAGAAGGTGACCAGCTCTTCGATCGTGTCGATGTCCAAGGCATTCCGTTTGNTGGGACGGTTNAGGGTCACCACCCAGACGCCATCGTCATGCNCCTTGATGTCCAGGTTACGGTAGCTGGTCGGATCAATCTGAACGGCCATNTGAATTCCTCCTCCTATGGGGCCGGCAATTGTGGTCGGCCCCGGTGCCTTGCTGCTGCAAGGGCTTGCTGAATATATGCAAAAGGCTCTCCCACCTTTTACGTGACTGTGCATTGAGTAGCGCGCCAAACACAGCCCGTCTATCGGTNATCCGCCGATTTCAGCGCGGTGACTTCCCCAAGGGTAACGGACCCGCAGGGATTCGCCCCGTCGTAATCTGCCAGAGGCAGCAAAACCGTTTGAAAACGCAATGTTACCGTGTAAATCCCCCCTGATCCGGGGCGTCGTCAGAAAAAAATCGAAAATAATCACCGGGGCGGCAAAAATGGGGTTGAACCCCGGCTGAACCTTGGGGTAGTAGAGCGCTACCGGGTCGTTAGCTCAGTTGGTAGAGCGCTTCGTTTACACCGAAGATGTCGGGAGTTCGAGCCTCTCACGACCCACCATTCCACCACCACAATTCAGTTCTACCAACGCAACNTNCGCCGACGGCGACAGGGATTTATGCGTTTGATGTCAAGGGATTGCCTGCGCNGCNTGTGNCATCAGCAANGTGAAACCCTCGATACGACAAAGCCCCTCACCAAGGTGAAGGGCTGCTGCGGGCGTCGTAACTTTGCGCCGGAGATTTTAAGCGATTTTCGCCCTCAGTCCTCGGGTTGATCAGCGGTATCGCCGCCGCCCTGCCCCTGTGTCACCTGCCGCACTTTGACGCGGATCATCTTGCCGTTTTTCAGCTCTTTCTCGTTGATCACTTTCAGCTTGCCGAANGGCAGCANGTTCAGCTCGCGNCTGTCCGACANTGCTTCGCCCAATACGGCGAGCATGGCATCAACGACGGGTTTCGCATCGCGCTTNTTCACGCCCGACCTTTCGACNACTGTGTCGATCAGCTCTTTCTTGCGCATCACNGGGCCGAGGATCACAGGGCGCGGTGCTTCGACCACAGCGGGTGCTGCGGCGGTGTCGGGTGCGGCTGGTTTAGGCGTGGNGGTTTTCTTGGGCGTGGCCATTTGACGTCTCGTCCGTTGGGGAGGTTTCATCAAACCCTAGCGGGGCCACCGGGGGAAATCCAGCGNTGCTTGGGGATGACGCAGCCCTGCGCGAAAATCGGNGANGNNCCCACGAAAAAGGCCNCCCCGAAGGGCGGCCTGATGTCGGTTTGATCGTTGCTTAATGCGCTGTNGCGCTATCNCCTGCAGCNTTGCGACGGGCCAGNGCGGCGGCTGCGGCGGCATCTTCTGCCTCCTGATCCCATTCGATCGCTTCGGGCTCGCGGACCAGCGCATGTTTCAGCACCTCGGACACGTGTTTGACGGGAATGATGGTCANCCCTTCTTTCACGTTATCCGGGATATCCGGCAGGTCCTTTTCGTTCTCGGTCGGGATGAGAACCGTTGTGATCCCACCACGCANCGCCGCCAACAGCTTTTCCTTCAAGCCGCCGATTGGCATCGCATTCCCGCGCAAGGACACCTCCCCCGTCATCGCGATATCGCGGCGCACGGGGATCTGGGTCAGCACCGACACGATCGATGTCACCATNGCCAGACCGGCAGAGGGGCCNTCTTTCGGCGTCGCACCATCGGGCACGTGGACGTGGATATCCAGCGTGTCGAACTTGGGCGGCTTCACCCCGATCTTGGGGCTGATCGACCGCACATAGCTGCTGGCCGCGTCGATGGATTCCTTCATCACATCGCCAAGCTTACCGGTGGTTTTCATCCGACCTTTACCCGGCAGACGCAGGGCTTCGATCTGCAACAATTCGCCCCCAACCGAGGTATAGGCCAATCCGGTTACGACACCGATCTGATCCTCAAGCTCGGCCAAGCCGTAGCGGTGCTTTTTCACGCCGAGGAAATCCTCGATGTTGTCGCCCGTCACGGTGATCTCGTCGGCTTCCTTCTTGACGATCTTGGTCAGCGATTTCCGCGCAACCTTGGCAATCTCGCGCTCAAGGTTCCGCACGCCGGCCTCGCGGGTGTAGTAGCGGATCATGCTGGTCAACGCACTGTCTTCAATGGCAAATTCCTTTGCCTTCAGACCGTGGTTCTTGACCTGCTTGGCCACAAGGTGCTGTTTCGCGATCTCGCGCTTCTCATCCTCGGTATAGCCCGACAGGGGGATAATCTCCATCCGGTCAAGCAAAGGCCCGGGCATGTTGTAGCTGTTCGACGTGGTCAGGAACATGACATTCGACAGATCGTATTCCACTTCCAAGTAGTGGTCGACGAATGTGCCGTTCTGTTCCGGATCAAGCACCTCGAGCATGGCCGACGCGGGGTCGCCACGGAAATCCTGACCCATCTTGTCGATTTCGTCGAGCAAGATAAGCGGGTTCGTGGTTTTCGCCTTTTTCAGCGCCTGAATGATCTTGCCGGGCATGGAGCCGATGTAGGTCCGGCGGTGACCGCGGATCTCGGATTCGTCACGCACACCGCCCAACGAGATGCGAATAAATTCGCGCCCCGTCGCCTTGGCAACAGACTTCCCAAGCGAGGTTTTACCCACACCGGGAGGGCCGACAAGGCACATGATCGGGCCTTTCAGCTTGCTGGAGCGTTGCTGCACGGCAAGATATTCGACGATGCGTTCTTTAACCTTTTCAAGGCCATAGTGATCATCATCCAGCACCTGCTGTGCCTTGGCGAGGTCTTTCTTGGTGCGCGATTTCACGCCCCACGGGATCGACAGGATCCAGTCGAGGTAGTTGCGCACCACGGTGGCCTCGGCAGACATCGGCGACATGTTCTTGAGCTTCTTGAGCTCGGCGTCGACCTTTTCCTTGGCCTCTTTGCTCAGCTTGGTGTCCGCGATGCGGGCTTCCAGTTCGGCGACTTCATTCTTGCCGTCTTCACCATCGCCAAGCTCGTTCTGAATGGCCTTCATCTGCTCGTTCAGATAGTATTCGCGCTGCGTCTTCTCCATCTGGGATTTGACGCGGGTCTTGATCTTTTTCTCGACCTGCAGAACGGACATTTCGCCCTGCATCAGCCCGTATACTTTCTCCAGCCGCTCGGACACCGACAGGGTTTCAAGCAGGTCTTGTTTCTGCTCGACCTCAATGCCGAGATGCCCGGCGACCAGATCGGCCAGACGTGCAGGCTCGGACGCTTCGGTCACCGCCGACAGTGCTTCCTCGGGGACGTTCTTNTTGACCTTGGAATANCGNTCAAANTCTTCGGCGACGGATTTCAGCAGCGCCTGAGTGGTGGTCTCGTCACCGGGCTCCTCCGTCAGATATTCGGCAGAGGCTTCAAAGAAGCTATCATTTTCAAGGTATTCCGTGATGCGCACCCGCGCCTGACCCTCGACCAACACCTTCACGGTGCCGTCGGGCAGCTTCAACAGTTGCAACACATTCGCCAGGACGCCGGTGTTGAAAATACCATCGGAATCGGGGTCATCCACACCGGGGTCAATCTGGCTCGACAGCAGGATCTGCTTGTCATCGGCCATGACTTCTTCGAGGGCGCGAACAGATTTATCGCGGCCCACGAAAAGCGGTACAATCATGTGGGGGAACACCACAATATCGCGCAAAGGCAATACCGGGTAGGACGCGTTCAGAGGCTCTAACATGCTCTTTTCCTTATACTGCAAGATGACACTGGCCCCTATCTTAGGCGACCGTTCGTTCATCTCCTGTTCTGAGTAGGATATCTGGGGACCCTACCCGCCTGTTTCAATCCCCATGATGCTGTGATCCGTTCGTATGCGGGCCATCTGGCGTGAGGGTCGCCCTAGAATGAACCGCCACCGGCGGACAGACAAGCGCGGATCGTATGATTATCCGCGAAAACCGCGAAGAACCATGGTTAACCGGCCCGAATGACAAAAAACGGGCCGGAAATGTGCTTTTTCGCGTTTAACGAGCTTACTCTGCCGCGACCTCTTCGAGGAAGGGATAATCGGTATAGCCCTCTTCGCCACCGGCATAGAAGGTTTTCGTATCCCCCTCGTTCAGCGGTGCGTTAAGTTCCAGCCGTTTTGCCAGATCGGGGTTGGCGATATACGGCCGGCCAAAGGCAACCAGATCGGCTTTGCCGCTGGCCACGGCATCGATCGCCATGTCGCGGTCATAAAGGTTGTTCGCCATGTAGACGCCGTTGAACAGCGACCGCAGCTTGCCAAGGTCTTCGTCACTATCCAGATCGCGCGACTGGCCGGTCGAGCCTTCGACCATGTGCAGATAGGCCAGATTGTATTTGTTCAGCGCATCCACGACGTAGTTGAACGTCTCTTGCGGGTCATCATCCGCGATGCCGTTCGCAGGCGAGAAAGGCGACAGGCGCAGGCCGACGTGATCGCCGTCCCATGCGTTTACGACACCATCCAGCACTTCGAACAGCAGCCGCGCGCGGTTCTCGACCGACCCGCCATAGGCGTCATCGCGTTTGTTGGTTGAGGTCTTGAGGAATTGGTCCAGCAGATAGCCATTCGCCCCGTGGACCTCGACCCCGTCAAAGCCCGCCTTGCGTGCCATCTTGGTTGCGTGGACATAATCGGCGACAATGCGCGGCATCTCGTCCAGCGCCAAGGCGCGCGGTTCAGATGTCGGGGTCATTCCGTCTTTGGTAAAGGTCTTCACCTCTGCCGCGATGGCCGAGGGGGCGACGGGCTTTTGTCCGTCAGGCTGGATGTCCACATGGCTGATCCGGCCCACGTGCCACAACTGGATCACGATCTTGCCGCCCTTGGCGTGCACCGCGTCCGTCACCTTTTTCCAGGCAGCAACCTGCCCCTCGGTGTAGATGCCGGGGGTCTTGATGTAGCCTTTGCCTTCGGCGCTGATCTGGGACGCTTCGGTGATGATGATCCCGGCACCGGCGCGCTGCGCGTAGTATTCGACGTGCATGTCGCCGACTTCGCCACTGTCGTCATCAGCGCGGCTGCGGGTCAGCGGGGCCATCACAATGCGGTTCGCGGCCTCGATGCCACCGACCTTCAAGGGGGTGAATAATGCCTCGGTCATGGAAAACTCCTTTGCGGTGTTGTTTCTTGTCTACAGCACCTAACCTTCCGCCCCGTCATCGCAAGGACGGGGCGGAAGGTTTATTCCATTCACAGGAGGGTTTTCCTAAAGCGGGTCGATGTCGCCTTGGGCACGCTGGCTATGAAAATCAGCCTGCCAGGCGTCAAATGTCCCCGCCGCAATCTCGTCGCGCATACCCGCCATGATTTCCTGGAAATAATGCAGGTTATGCCATGTCAGCAGCATCCCCGAGATCATTTCCTGACTACGGAACACATGGTGCAGGTAGGCGCGGCTGTAGTTCGAGCACGCAGGACATGTGCAGGCTTCGTCCAGCGGACGCGGGTCATCGGCGTGGCGTGCGTTCTTGATGTTCACAACGCCGTGACGCGTGAACACCTGCCCCGTCCGGCCAGAGCGTGAAGGCAAAACGCAGTCCATCATATCGATCCCGCGGGCCACGGCCCCGACGATATCATCCGGCTTGCCCACCCCCATCAGATAGCGTGGCCGGTCCACGGGCAGCATATCGGTGGCGAAGTCGAGACAGCCGAACATCGCCTCTTGCCCCTCGCCCACGGCAAGGCCGCCCACAGCGTAGCCGTCAAAGCCTACGTCGATCAGCGCCTTGGCACTTTCCTCGCGNAAGTCACGTTCCAGCCCGCCCTGCTGGATACCAAAGAGNGCATGGCCCGGCCGGTCGCCAAANGCNTCGCGGCTGCGCTTGGCCCACCGCATCGACATCCGCATCGANTCNGCNATNCGCGCGCGATCCGCAGGCANCGCGGGACATTCGTCAAAGCACATGACGATATCGGAGCCGAGCAGCTTTTGAATCTCCATCGACCGTTCGGGGGTCAGTTCGTGTTTCGACCCGTCCACATGGCTTTTGAAGGTCACGCCCTTTTCCGTCAGCTTGCGCAGCCCTGACAGGCTCATCACCTGAAACCCGCCGGAATCGGTGAGGATCGGCTTGTCCCAGTTCATGAACTTGTGCAGCCCGCCCAAACGGTCGATCCGTTCGGCAGTGGGGCGCAGCATCAGATGATAGGTATTGCCCAGCAGGATATCCGCACCGGTCGCGGCGACGCTTTCGGGCATCATCGCCTTGACCGTGGCAGCCGTGCCCACAGGCATGAAGGCCGGCGTGCGAATATCGCCCCGCGGGGTAGAGATGACACCGGTACGCGCCGCACCATCGCGGGCCTGAAGATCGAACGAGAATTTTTTCATGACTGCGGCTATAAGATGTCCCCCGCATAGGCGCAATCGCGCAGTTGAGCCGTGCGTTCCACAAGGCTGTCATGGAAGCACCGTAAATCTNCGCTATGTCCAGCCGGAACCGCCGGGGCGCTGCCCCGGACCCCGGGATTTATGCCATTTGGAAGCCCGTGTCGTGGCTTGAGTAGACGCAGGCGACCTGCTAGGCGGCGGGATGATTTAGCTGTGCCGGAGTGCGTGACATGCAAGAATTGACGTTTGGCTGGGAAGAATGGGTCGCCCTTCCCGAATTGGGGCTTCCCGCGATCAAGGCAAAGATCGACACCGGCGCGCGCACATCGGCGCTGCATGCCCATGACATCGAAGTCTTCGGCCCCGCCTCCAAGCCCAAGGTCCGGTTCAACGTGCACCCTGTGGCCGGCAACGAAGACATCACCATCACCTGCTCCGCGCCCATCATTGACCGGCGCGAGGTCACCTCGTCGAATGGCGAGGCAGAGCTGCGCTATGTCATCTCGACCAAGATGGATGTCGNAGGNNANANNTGGCCCATNGACGTGACCCTGACCAACCGTGCGGGCATGACCAGCCGCATGTTGCTGGGCCGTCAGGCGCTGACAGATCACATCACCATCTCGCCCACCGAGAAACGGTTGCAACCGGATCTGAGCTATGACGTCTACCATACCGCCGCTGTGCGNCACCGCGCNCCCAAACGCGCATTGCGGGTCGCCGTGCTGAGCCGTGANGCCAGCAACTATTCCACCTCGCGTCTGGTCGAAGTCGGCGAGGCCCGTGGCCATACTGTCGAAGTGATCGATACCACCCGTTGCTATATGGCGATCAACGCCATGGCCCCCGAAGTGCATTACGATGGCAAACGTCTGCCGCGCTATGACGCGGTGATCCCGCGGATCGGTGCCTCGGTCACGCCCTATGGCTGCGCGGTGATCCGGCAGTTCGAAACCATCGGNACCTACTGCGTCAACGGCTCTGCCGGTATCCTGTCGAGCCGCGACAAGCTGCATGCNCATCAGGTCTTGGCGTCGAAGAAAATCGGCATGCCGACCACCGCTTTTGCCGCCTCGCCCAAGGACACGTCGAACCTCATGGCGCTGGTNGGCACCGCGCCGCTGATCGTGAAACTGCTGGAATCCACCCAAGGCAAAGGTGTGGTGCTGGCCGAGACCAANAAGGCCGCGGAATCCGTGATTGATGCCTTCCGCGGGCTCAAGGCAAACTTTCTTGTGCAGGATTTCGTCAAGGAAGCCGCGGGCGAGGATCTGCGCTGTCTTGTGGTGGATGGCAAGGTCGTGGCCGCGATGAAGCGCACCGGCGCGGAGGGNGANTTCCGCTCCAACCTGCACCGTGGCGGCACCGCNCAGGTCGTGCGCATCACCAAGGTTGAACGCGACACCGCCCTACGTGCGGCACGGGCCTTTGGTCTGGGCACTGCCGGTGTGGATCTGCTGCGGTCGGACAGCGGGCCAAAGGTGCTTGAGGTCAACAGCTCTCCCGGGTTCGAAGGGATCGAGAAAGCCACCGGNAAGGATATCGTCGGCATGGTCTATGATATGATCGAAGCGCGGGTAAAGCCGCAGCCGGTGCGCAAGCGCAAAGCNTANGTTCCGCANTGGNTCGCGGGNCCGCCCTCTGGACGGTGCCCGCTGCAATCCCTATATAAACGATAAGAAAAAGGAGCGAGGCCCTGATGACCGACAGCACACAACCTCTTGAAGGCACCCCTCTGATTGCGCCCTCGTCAACGGATCATCCGCTGTACGAGCAGATCACCGAAGCCTGCCGCACTGTCTATGACCCTGAGATTCCAGTGAATATCTATGAGCTGGGGTTGATCTACACGATCGACATCAACGCGGAAAACGAGGTCAACATCAAGATGTCCCTCACCGCGCCCGGCTGNCCCGTCGCAGGCGAGATGCCCGGCTGGGTCGCCGATGCGGTCGAACCCCTGCCCGGCGTGAAAACCGTNGANGTGGANCTGGTCTGGGAGCCACCATGGGGCATGGATATGATGTCTGACGAAGCCCGTCTTGAACTGGGCTTCATGTAAGCCGATAGGCTGAAACCGGGGCGCATTTCACGNCCCGGTTGATTTTACATGAGTTTCACGCAATGGTCGCATCATTGTAACATAGGGTAGCCACACCGCTGCCAGATGATTTTATTTGGAGCGATCATGCGACTAACTACTGCCCTTACAGCTTTGGCTTTGGCCCCCACCGCGCTGCTGGCCGACGCCCACAGCACCCCCGTCCCTGTCGAATACGGTGNCCGTCCTGCCTATCTGGTGGACAAGCTTCCCGATGGCGACCTCAAGGACAAGCTGGCGTCCTGCATGGGCCAGACCGCGTCCAAATCCGATTTCTCCATCGGGCACCGCGGCGCGCCGCTGATGTTCCCCGAGCACACCGTACAGTCCAACGTTGCCGCCGCCCGNCAGGGTGCAGGCATTCTGGAATGCGACGTGACCTTTACCGCCGATCACGAACTGGTCTGCCGTCACGCGCAGAACGATCTGCACACCACCACCAATATCCTCGTCTCCGATCTGGCCGAGAAATGCACCACCGGCTTCACCGCGGCTGCGGGCGAAGAAGGTGCCAGNGCGGAATGCCGCACCTCGGACATCACCTTGGCAGAGTTCCGCACCCTGACGCCCAAGATGGACAGCGCCGACGCCACCGCCACCACCGCCGAAGACTATCAGGGCGGCGTGGCCAGCTTCCGCACCCAGCTGTACAGCGACGGTGCAAATCTGATGACCCACGCGGAATCGATCGAGCTGTTCAAATCCCTCGGCGCGAAATTCACCCCCGAGCTCAAGTCCCCTTCGGTCGAGATGCCCCATGACGGCTTCAGCCAAGAAGACTATGCGCAGAAGATGATCGACGAATACAAAGCCGCGGGCATCCCTGCCTCGGACGTTTGGGCGCAGTCGTTCAACCTGGATGACGTGCTGTACTGGATCAAGGCAGAGCCCGAGTTCGGCAAACAGGCCGTCTATCTCGTGGAATGGAGCGAAGGTTTCGACGAACAGGACCCCAGCACCTGGACACAGGATTTCGCCCAGCTGAAAGAGCAAGGCGTGCAGTATCTGGCCCCGTCGCTGAACATGCTGCTGACCAACAAAGACGGCGCTCTGGCCGCCTCTGACTATGCCAAGAAAGCCAGCGAAGCGGGTTTGAACCTGATCGCCTGGACGCTCGAACGCTCCGGTCCGCTGTCCACGGGCGGTGGCTGGTATTTCCAATCCGTTGGCGACATCATCACCGACGACAGCGACTATCTGGTCGCGCTGGACGTGCTGGCACAGGACGCTGGCGTCAAGGGGGTCTTCTCTGACTGGCCCGCGACCGTCACCTACTATGCCAACTGCATGGGTCTGTAACCTACGGGGTNTGATCCGGCGCAATCGCGCGTGANGACATGGGCCGTCCCTTCGGGGGCGGCCTTTNGCTATTGTGCATCCCCCCGCTTGAGAAACCCTGCCAAAGCCCTTATCTTNTNGGTAACAGGAGTATTCAGCATGTTCGCAATCCCAGGCAAGCAAGCCGTCACCATCACCCCCAAAGCCGCCAATCAGATCACCAAGCTGATGACNTCCGCCGGCCACGCCGGTCTGCGCATCGGCATCAAGAAGGGTGGCTGCGCCGGCATGGAATATACGATGGAGTATGTGAACGAGGCCGACGCCAATGACGAGGTCGTCGAACAGGACGGCGCGCGCGTGATGATCGCGCCGATGGCGCAGATGTTCCTTTTCGGTACCGAGATCGANTATGAAACCTCNCTGCTGGAATCCGGCTTCAAGTTCCGCAANCCCAATGTNNCCGAAGCCTGCGGCTGCGGCGAATCCATCAAATTCGGCTAACGGTATCGCGCCGCGCTGGCGGGGCGTGACCGCAGCTTGCCGTTGCCCTGTCGGGGTGGCGCTGGTATCCCTTTGAAAAACCACATGAAGGATATGCATATGCGCCGCAAGCTTGCCGCTGGAAACTGGAAGATGAACGGCACGCTGGCCGGTCTCGACATGTTGGCCGAGGTCGCCGCCGCGATGGACAGCACCCGTGCAGAGGCGGTGATATGCCCGCCCGCCCCCTACCTCCTGCCAGCGGTCACCAAGGCCCAAGGCACCNCCGTTGGCATCGGCGCGCAGGATTGCCACGCAGAGCCGAAAGGTGCCTTCACTGGCGATATCTCTGCCTCGATGATCAAGGAGGTCGGCGCGACCTATGTGATCCTCGGCCATTCCGAGCGCCGCGATGCCTATGGCGAAACGGATGCTGATGTTGCGGCCAAGGCGCAGGCCGCTTGGGACGCGGGGCTGACGGCCATCATCTGCATCGGCGAAAGCGAGGCGGATCGCAGCNCNGGCACCACGCTGGATGTCATCGCCGAACAGCTTGCAGGCTCCCTGCCCGANGGCTGCACCGGCGAGAATACCGTCCTCGCATACGAGCCTATCTGGGCGATTGGCACCGGCAAAATCCCGACGCTTGACCAGATCGTCGAGGTGCATGACTTCATCCGCGCAACACTGGCCGAACGCTTTGGCACNGATGTCAGCGACGCGCTGCGGCTGCTGTATGGCGGCTCGGTCAAACCGGACAACGCGGCAGAGATCTTCAAGGTCGATAACGTGGACGGTGCCCTNATNGGCGGGGCGAGCCTNANNNCCGCTGANTTCGTCCCGATCCTTCAGGCGCTCTCTGCCGCCTGATCTTCATTTTGCCAAATAAACTCATGTCATGACACACATAAAAGGCGGCGCATCCGATGGGGTGCGCCGCCTTTTTTGTTTTTCTCGTAATNTCTCGCCCTAGCGGGTGATGATCTCCGGCCCCATCATCAGGGTCGGCAGCCAGGTCGAAATAACCGGGATATAGGTCACCATCAGCAGGAAGATGAACAGCACCACGGTGAAGGGCAGCGCAGCCTTGACCACATTCATCATCGGCATATTCGCCACGCCCGAGGTCACAAAGAGGTTCAGACCCACCGGCGGGGTGATCATCCCGATTTCCATGTTCACCACCATGATGATCCCCAGATGGATCGGGTCGATGCCCAGTTCAATCGCGATGGGGAAGACCAGCGGGGCGACGATGATCAACAGGCCCGACGGCTCCATGAACTGCCCGCCAATCAACAAGATCACGTTGACGATGACCAGGAACATGATCGGCCCGAAACCCGCGCTCAGCATCGCGGCAGAGATCTGCTGCGGGATCTGCTCGTCGGTCAGCACGTGCTTGAGGATCAGCGCGTTGGCGATGATGAACATCAAGGTGACGGTCAGCTTGCCGGCCTCGAACAGCGTATCGCGGGTATCGCGGTGGAAGAAGACAGTGACCAGCGCCAAGGGCTTGCGCATCAGCGACAGGTTGCGCCCCTCGCCTTCGACGTGCAGCGGGCCCATATCGCGATAGACAAAGGCCGCAATGAAGAAGGCATAGACAGCGGCCACGGCAGCGGCTTCGGTCGGGGTAAAGATACCGCCATAGATACCGCCAAGAATGATCACGATCAGCATCAGCCCCCAGCCCGCTTCACGCCCCGAGGCAAAGACCTCGCCCCAGCCGCGCCATTCGCCCTGTGGCAGCTTCTTGACCCGCGCCATGATGTAGATGGTCAGCATCAGCATGGTGCCCGCCATCAGACCGGGGATAACGCCCGCAAGGAACATCCGCCCCACAGAGACATCCGTGGCAGAGGCATAGACAACCATCACGATGGACGGCGGGATCAGGATGCCCAGAGTACCCGCGTTGGCGATGACACCGGCGGCGAATTCCTTGGTGTAGCCGGTCTCCCGCATCCCCGCGATCACGATGGACCCGATGGCAACCACTGTCGCAGGCGATGATCCCGACAGGGCGGCGAACAGCATACAGGCAAAAACACCCGCAATCGCAAGACCGCCCGGAAAATGCCCGACCAGCGCGATAGAGAAACGGATGATCCGCTTGGCCACACCGCCCGTCGACATGAAGGACGACGCCAGCACAAAGAACGGGATCGCCAGCAGCGTATAGTGCCCCGCCATCGCCTGAAAGAAGGTCTGCGCGATGGACGCAAGCGAGCTGTCGGACAGCACCAGCAGAAAGACGATTGACGAGAAGCCAAGGCTGACGGCAATCGGAACGCCCAGCAACATTAGCCCGACGATCATGGTAAATAGGATAAGGACTTCCATGCGCTCAGGACTCCGCGTTCATGTGTTTGACGGCTTCAATATCATCTTCGGCCTCGTGACTGACGATCAGCGCTGTGGCCTGTCCGGTAAAGACACGCACACCGGCCTGGATGAAACGGAACAACAGCAGCGCCATGCCGAAGGGCAGCATGAAATAGGGGATGAACCGTGGCAGTTTGCCGTAGGTTTCGCCCTCGTTCATGATCGGCTCGATAAAGCGCAGCCAATCCGGCATGGGGATATCGACGGTTTCATACCACGCCTGATCGCGGCTATCAGCAAAGCCTGTGGGGAACCAGCGGCCCGTGGTGGCGTCCAGCCCCGCNAAGGGGGCCCAGTAATCCCACGCGCCTTTCATCAGCAAGGCCCCGTAGACCACGCAGATCNCTGCNGCAACCAGCGCGAGCACNCGGCGTTTGGGNNGCGAAAACAGGTTCACGACCGCGTCCACCCCCAGATGNGCCGTGACCTTGACCGCATAGCTCATGCCAAACAGCACCAGCCAGGCGAAGAGGAAGGTCACCGCTTCGAGCCCCCAGATGATGCCGGTGTTGAAACCATAGCGCAGGACGACGTTGATAAAGGTGATAAGCGTCATCAGACCAAGGATGATGGCAATCGCCGTTTCCTCAAGCTCGTTGACAATGCGCCCGAGCGCAGAATGAGATTGAACNCCATGTGACATGGGAATGCTCCGCTGTGAGAGGAGAGTGGATCAGGCCCGCACGCCGCGGGGCATGTCGGGGCCTGACGCAAGTGATATGCCCCGTCCGTCGCCAGACGGGGCAGAACAGGGTTTAGTGCTTGGCGTTGATCGCTTGGGCTTCGTCGATGTTTTCCTGACCGACGTCTGCGGTGAACTCTTCCCAGACGGGCTTCATCGCNGTGACCCAGGCTTCGCGCTGCGCGTCGTCCAGTTCACGGACCACACCACCGGCATCGATGATCGCCTGTTTGGCTTCGGCGTTCACTTTGGACGATTCCGCGTTGCGGGTGTCGGTCACTTCCTGAACGATGGTCGCCAGCTGGTCACGCACATCGGCGTCCAGGCTGTCCCACCAGTCGGTGGAGGTCACAAGCATGTAGTCCAGAACACCGTGGTTGGTTTCGGTTGTCCCGTCCTGCACCTCAAAGAACTTCTGGCCATAGATGTTGGACCAGGTGTTTTCCTGACCGTCGACAACGCCGGTTTGCAGCGCGCCGTAAACTTCCGAGAAGGCCATCGGCTGGGGCGATGCGCCCATTGCCGCCATCTGGGCCTTCAGCACGTCAGAGTTCTGGACGCGGAATTTCAGACCATTGGCATCCGAAGGCACGTTCAGCGGCTTGTTCGCCGACATCTGCTTCATGCCATTGTGCCAGAACGCCAGACCCAGCAGGCCACGGCGCGTCATGGATTCCTTCATCGCAACACCGGTTTCGGAGTTCTGGAACTCGTCTACAGCGTTGATGTCCTTGAACATGAAGGGCAGATCGAAGATGCGGAATTGCTTGGTGAACTGCTCGAACTTCGACAGCGACGGCGCGGCCATCTGAACGTCGCCTTGCAGCAGCGCCTCAAGAACCTGGTCATCGTTGTACAGCGTGGAGTTCGGGAACACTTCCATGCAGGCTTTGCCGTTCATCTCGTCATTGACGCGCTGTTCCAGCAAGGAAGCGGCGATGCCTTTGGGATGACGGTCTGTGTTGGTCACGTGGCTCAGCTTGATGACGACTTCGCCATCGTCACACGCCGCGGCAACAGCACCGGCGCTTACGGAAAGGGTCATAGCCACCAGAGTGGTTGTCAGGAATTTCATGTGATGTCTCCTCCCAGAGAACTGTTTTTCAAGTCTCGGCATCCGGTCGTTCCAAATGCGGTGGCGTTACTAGAGCGTTATTTCGCCGACCTCACAAGGAAGAGAGGTTGAAAGATGAGGATCGCGTTAAATATATTATTTATCAAAGCGTTGATGCATTTAGTTAAGGTTACATACCAACCCGCCGCACGCTACCTGTGCGGATAACCGCACAGCACGCAGCGCAGTTGTGCGAAAATCCGCACAGGCTAGCTGCGAAAGTCCTCGGGCCGAATCCCGTAGCGGGCCAGCTTGTCATAGAAGGTCTTGCGCGGCAGTTTCAGCGCCTGCGCCGCCGCACTCGCCTGCCCCTCGGCTCGGCGCAAGGCCGCGCGCAGCAGGGATTGTTCCACCTGCGCCATCTGGTCCGCCAGCCCGAGGTTCGCATCCGGCGTCACCTCGTCCGAGACCCCCATGACAAAGCGCATCGCCTCTGACATCAGCGCGCGCGCGTTGCCGGGCCAGTCCCGCGCCATCAGCCCCGCGATCATTTGCGGTGTCACCTCGGGCGGCTGCACGCCCGACTGCTCTGCCGCCTGATCGACGTAGCGGCGAAACATCGTGGCAATATCCTCGGGGCGTTCTGCCAGCGACGGGATGCGCACGGTCATGACCTCGAGCCGGTAATAGAGATCCGCGTGGAACTGCCCCTCGGCCACCAATGACTGTAGCTCCCGCGCGCTGCCCGCAATGAGACGCACATCGGGCACCTGCTCAAGCGCTTCGATCAAGCTCAGTTGGGTCTGCGCGGGAAGCTGCGCGACCTCGTCCAGAAACAGGCACCCGCCCGAGGCGGCGTGCAGCGCATCGCTCACATCATCGGGACTAAGCCCCGCGGCAGCACGTTTGACGAAGGGCCCCTTGGAGCGGCGCGAGGACAGGTGGATCACCTCTGACACCTTCGAAATACCAGACCCCGACGGGCCGGTGACCAGCACCTCGGCATTGGCCTGCGCCACGCGCCGCACCTTGTCGCGCAGCCGTTCTGACAAATCCGACGATCCGAAAATCATCCGCGCCGCCGGATCGCCGGTTTCCACGATATGCAGCAGGCGACGGTTTTCCAGCACCAGCGCGCGGGTTTTCAGTGCGCGTTCAATTACAGTGACCAGCGCGGCGGGGGCGCAGGGTTTTTCAAGGAAATCAAAGGCCCCTGCCTCCATCGCGCGGACGGCCATGGGGATGTCGCCTTCGCCTGTCAGCAGGATCACCGGTAGATCGGGGTCCTGTTCATGGGCATAGGCCAGCAGGTGAAACCCGTCGCGCCCGGGCATGCGCATGTCCGACAGGATGATGCCATCGAACCGTTCGGTGATCCTATCCTTGGCGGCGACGAACGACCCCGCGGCGACAACATCAATATCGGCAAGCTCCAGCGTCTGCGCCAGCGCCTCGCGGACAGAGGCATCGTCATCGACCAAAAGAACGGTTCTGCTCATGCCTGCCCCTCC
>NZ_NHBI01000034.1:0-55033 GCF_002167505.1 Sulfitobacter sp. TMED3
CCAGCAGAGGCTGAACAGAACTTCTATGCACAGCGCGACGTGCTCGATATGGTCGCGTAAAATGAAGCTACAGGTCTCCGGTAAAACCGGGGCGATTCACTTTCACCGCTGAGTGCCCTCCCTCTGTGGCCTACAAGGGTTCCCTAGGCCTCTCTCTGAGGGCGGCAACACAACAGGCCCGATACCCCTCCCCCGTTGCTACGAGAGCACCTGAGGCGTCTCAGGCCAGTACCAACGAAGCTGGGACAAGTGGATATTCGCGAGGCGCTACGCGCTCTGCCTGTCCTTGTGGATCATCGCTGAGGAGTTGGATCATACGCCCCAGGCGCGTGCCTCAGAGCCAAACACAGAGCATGTTTCAATATGGCACCCAATGCGTGATTACCGACGCCTGGCGTCAGTCAAATACTGCCGGGATCAAAAGAAAAAAGCGGGCGCTGAAAGCACCCGCCTGCCTCGGCATATACCCGTTCGAATGATGGCACTATGAACACGGCCGTCATACGGCAAACGCCGGTGACGCAATTATTGTCTGCTTAGAGAAGAGATATCGTAGATCGTGCTGATAGTGTTTCACGTTCCATCTGTTCGATGGCGCGAATGTGCCACTCCAAACCGGTTTGACCTTGATCGGCTGCTTCGGCCAAGTTGTTCTGCGCCAGCTTCGCCTGGTCGGCCGACAGAACCAACGCCTCGGCGACCTCTGCGCGGCTGGTGCGTATATCGGCAAGCTGCGCGTCATAAGCATGCTCCGAAATCGCCCCTGAGGCCTTGAGCTGTTTCAACGTCGCCACATCTTCTTGCTGCTGTGCGAGCATCTGTGGGAGATGTGTCGTGATATCATCCAGCTGGTCATTGGACTTGCGGATACTGCGCACAAGATTGTTGGCGGAAACCAGCTCCATCCGTTGGGCGACTTCTCGTTTGCCAGCGAGATTCCCGCTCACCGCACCAACAACGCCACCGGCCGCAGCGGCTCGCAGGCAGCCCGAGGCATCGGATGCGGCAAGCACCGAGATACCGCAGCCCACCGCGGCACCAACCGCGGCATGCTTGATTGTGGAGTTGCGGACAATATCGCGCATCAACGCGTCAAGCGCGGCGGTTTGCTCCACCATACCGGCGTCGTTCTCACGGTTTTCCTTGAAGCTTAGCGTGCCGGACGAAGCGCCGAATTGCGCAGCGCGATCGGCAGTGGGCGCAGCACATCCTGAAACAAGAACGGCAGCGGCGAGGGAAATCGTTAGAACAGTGGTTTTCATTACATGGATCCGTTGAGCTAGGCGTATTCGCGACTAATAGACGCAAATTATGCCGATTTTACGGCATCTGCGCCATGAAGTTTTCCGACGTTAACGTTTATCTATTCACCTTCGTGCCACAAATGCCCATAGTTCCCGCACAGGGTGAATTTTTTAAAAAGTCATATTGTTGCCGGTTTTGTTCACTATCGTTTAGGGAGTTCGACATAGGTTGCCTCGGAGCCCCGAAGCAAATCTTGGAAGGAGACCACATTGAAAATTCTAGCAGTCGACGATGATCCATTCATTCTAGAACTCCTTCCCGCGATGTTTGAACAGGCAGACCTGAACGATCTGCACACGGCCCCTTCGGGTCCGGCTGCTCTCGACATGATCAAAGCTCAGAAGGTGCCATTCGATTGCTTGCTGCTGGACGTCGATATGCCGGAAATGGACGGGATCGAGCTTTGCCGAAGAATTCGCACTGTCCCCGGGTATGAGGACAAACCGGTTTTGATGCTGACGGCGAAGACAGATTCGATCTCTATCGAGAAAGCGTTTGCCGCCGGTGCGAATGACTACATCGCCAAGCCATTTAACCTGAAGGACATCTACAACCGCATTCGCGTGGCCGAACGTCTTTTGGTGTCATCCAAGACCATCAAACGCATCGACGCGAGCGACCTGTCCAAAGAAGGCACACAGGTAGCTGAAGATATCACACTGGCCGACAAGGTCTTTTTGGCGAATGTCGGCAGGCTGATCCTGTCATTCTCCCTTGGGAACTACATTACGCAGCTCGATCGGAGCGAACTGGACAACTATCAGGTTTTCGGCGTGTCGATTGATGATGCGGAACGTATTTTCGAAGAAACGTCACAACAGGGGTTCCTTCATATCCTCACCAGCGTGGCAGAAACCCTGACCGACCTTATCACCTGCCCCCATCTTCTTATGTCCTACGAAGGCAACGGTGCCTTCCTGTGTATTACGCGCGACCCGAACCTGCCCGAATGGGACCGGATGGAGGCTGGGCTACAGGCCAAGCTGGATGCGCTGAACTTGCTAAGCGATGATCTGAAGCAAGAGAGCATCAGCCTGTCAGTCGGCACGCCCATAGCCCCGAATGCGAACCGGACCCAACGGGTGAAAAAGACCTTCGAACGGGCGCTATCGCGGGCTGAAATGCGCTATGCAAGCAAATGCGCCGCCGCCTGATCCTAGTTGATCGGGAATTGCACCAGACACTGCGCCGCATGTTTGCGGTAATCCTCTAGCGTCTGATCGATCGAGCGGCGGTCGCGCATTTTGCCCATGGCCGATTTCTTTTGCGCCCGCGTGCCGCTCACATGGCGTTCTAGGATCAGGACCGTCACGCCCAGCATGATGGTCTTTTCATCCTCACCGATCATGTCCGCACGCGCCAAGGTCACCGCCGTATAGGCGATCATATTGGCGCAGCGCAGCGCCGCGGCCTCTTCCCCTTCATAGGTAAGCGCATGCGCTGGCCCCCAAAGAACTGATCCGCAAAGAAGCGCAGAAAGCAGGAGCCTCAAAACGCTTTGAACGTCATCGTTGTAAGCGAACGTTCAATCCCTTCGATGTCCAGAAGGTTATCGTTGATGTAAACGCCAATATCTTTTCCCGAAGGAATATAAAGCTTCATCAAAAGATCGTAATCACCAGAGGTTGAATACAACTCGGAGTGTATTTCCCGCAGCGCGACCTCTTCAGCAACGCGATACGTACTGCCGGGCCGGCACCGGATCTGGATAAAAACGCAGGTAGACATGGACAGGCCTTAGGCTGGTTACAACACGTCCAAGCTGACATAAGGGGGCAACAGCCGCAATCGCTGATTGGGACCGATTGGCATCGAAACGCTTTGTCTTGGCGCGACGGCCTGCCCTGCTATAAGAGCCCGAAAGACGGAGATATTCATATGCGCCAGACCACCATCAATCGCTCGACCGCAGAGACCGAGATCAGCGTCGAAATCAACCTCGACGGGACAGGGTCCTACGCCAACCACACGGGTATCGGGTTCTTCGATCACATGCTGGATCAACTGGCGCGTCATTCGCTGATCGATATGAAAATCAGCGCAAACGGCGATCTTCACATTGATGACCACCACACTGTCGAGGACGTAGGCATCACACTTGGCCAAGCGCTAAGCACGGCATTGGGCGACAAACGCGGCATTCGCCGCTACGGCGCGTGCCTGCTCCCAATGGACGATGCCTTGGTGCGTACCGCGCTTGATCTGTCGGCGCGGCCCTTCTTGATCTGGAATGTGGACCTGCCGACCGCAAAAATCGGGAACTTCGATTGCGAATTGGTACGGGAGTTTTTCCAGGCGCTTAGCACGCATGGCGGGATCACCTTGCACATTGATATGCTGCATGGCCTGAACAGCCACCACATCGCCGAGGCCGTCTTTAAATCTGTCGCCCGCGCCCTGCGCGAAGCTGTAGAAACCGACCCTCGGAAATCTTCTGATATCCCCTCGACCAAGGGTGCGCTGTAACGATGTTAACTGCGATTATCGATTACGAATCGGGCAACCTTCATTCGGCGCATAAGGCGTTCGAACGGATGGCGCGTGAGTGTAATGCTGGTGAAGTAGTGGTCACCGCTGACGCCGATGTCGTGGCGCGCGCCGACCGCCTTGTCCTGCCNGGCGACGGCGCATTCCCCTCCTGCATGGCCGCNCTGAAAGGCCAAAGCGGCATNTANGCNGCNATGGTTGAATCCGCCGTCGACAAGGGCCGCCCCTTCCTCGGGATCTGTGTGGGCATGCAGTTGATGGCATCCATGGGGCGCGAGTATGAAGANACAGCNGGCCTGGGCTGGATCAGNGGCGAAGTNACCAAGATCACGCCACGCGACCCATCCCTAAAAGTACCGCATATGGGATGGAACGACCTTGTCATAGACCACCCTCACCCCGTTTTCGANGGAATCGAAACCGGGGATCACACGTATTTTGTCCATAGTTNCCATATGGATGTACAGGACGANNCCGAGCGGTTNGCGCATGTCGANTATGCTGGTGACGTCACTGCTGTTATCGGCCGTGACACCATGATCGGCATGCAATTCCACCCNGAAAAAAGCCAGACAACCGGCCTTCGTATGATTGCGAACTTTCTGAACTGGCGCCCCTGAACCGGGCACCGCCTTCTANCGAAGGCGGGTCCANATCATTTCGTCGCAAGCATTTCCTGTGCAGGTCTGTAACCGCATCGCATTGCCGTCGACCAACATCTTCGCCTTATGTTTTTTTGACGCAGAAGGCTCCAGCAACGTGCCGACATAGCTCCCGTCTGGTTGCGGCTTCATATCCCAGAAGACCCGTTTGCCAACCGCTGTAGAGCGTTTGTCATATCCACGCCGATCCTTGGCACGCTCGACGGTGCCGCATAACGCAGGCCCGCAGGGCTTCGCCCGTACGTGAACAACCAATCCGTTAACATCCGGCGCAGATTTCCAGACACCTTCAACTACATCAGCAAATACAGTCGTCGAAGAAGCTGCAAAAATAGCAGCATAGAAAATATATTTTGTTAAAAACATCGTATCACTCCCCCAAGCGACACATGCCTTACAGCTTTTTAGCAACGCACCAAAAAACCAAGGCGCGGGCANANTCTACACCCGCGTCCCGATTCGCGCAAATCCCACTCATTTGGGATGGAAATGAAGGTTACTGGACCCGCTGCCAGTCCTGCTTTGAACACAGCAANCCGCCCGCGACACAGCCCGACAGTTTCAGGCTGTTACCGGCGACGGTCATCTTGCCGATGTAGATTTTGTTGTTTGAAGGTCGCCAAACCTTACCTGCATATTTGCCGCTCCCGTCAGGTTTCATGTCGATGACCAACTGCTTTCCGATATTTTCGGACTTATATTCGCCCGACGCGTTGAACGTNCGCTGAATCGTACCGCAGATCGCCCCACCACAGGGGGTCATTTTGACATGCGCATAAGCCCCGTCATCCGGTTGCGTTTTCCAAACGCCAACCGCCGGGTCAGCAGCCATGGCTGTTCCTGCAAAACCAATGCCAACGATGGCCGCAATAATCGTTCTTTTCATGATATATCCTCCCGATATGCNNTCANATTGAAGCCAATACGACGATTCAGGCAAGCTTGACGTAGGGGACACCTCTGCCGCGTTGCAAAAACCCGCCCGCCGTGGCAATTGAAACCAACTCCCCCAATGCCAAGGGCAACACTATGATCCTCTACCCCGCTATTGACCTTAAAGACGGCCAAGCCGTTCGTCTTGTGCACGGCGACATGGAAAAATCCACTGTTTTCAACGATGACCCCGCGGCGCAGGCCCGTGAGTTTGTGGATGCGGGCTGCACTTGGCTTCANTTGGTGGACTTGAACGGTGCCTTCGCAGGGACGCCGGTCAATGCCGCCCCGGTGGAAGCGATTTTGAAGTCTTGCNACGTCCCCGCCCAGTTGGGAGGCGGCATTCGCGATATGGCGACGATCGAAGCTTGGCTGGACAANGGTCTGGCACGCGTCATTCTGGGCACTGTCGCGGTCGAAAATCCCGCTTTGGTGCGTGAAGCAGCGCGTGCTTTTCCTGGCAAGGTCGCGGTCGGCATTGACGCCAGAAATGGTCGCGTGGCAACCAAGGGATGGGCTGAGGAAACCGACGTAATGGTTACAGATCTCGCTAAATCTTTCGAAGATGCAGGTGTCGCGGCGCTGATCTACACCGATATCATGCGAGATGGGGCCATGGGCGGTCCAAACATTGAAGCCACCGCCGCTTTGGCGCGTGCCGTGAATATTCCTGTCATCGCCTCCGGGGGCGTCAGCTCCCTTGCTGACCTTGAGGCGCTGAAAAAAACTGGCGTGATATCCGGTGCCATTTCCGGCCGGGCGCTTTATGATGGCGCGATCGACCTGAGCGAAGCTTTGAAGGCCCTCGCCTGAGTTTCCAAATGGTTTCAAATCCTCGGGTGGTTTGGAGGGCAGACAGCCCTCCAACGGTTTTTTCCGCTGCCCCGTCGCGAGAAAGAAGACATGCTTAAGACCCGTATTATTCCTTGCCTCGATGTCGCCGATGGTCGCGTTGTCAAAGGCGTTAATTTTGTTGGCTTGCGCGATGCCGGTGACCCGGTTGACGCAGCGATCGCATATGACGCTGCAGGGGCGGACGAGCTTTGTTTTCTTGATATCCACGCCACACACGAAAACCGTGGTACCATGTTCGACCTGGTCACACGCACAGCCGAACACTGCTATATCCCGCTTACTGTTGGTGGCGGTGTACGCACTGTTGCAGATGTTCGCGCCCTGCTTTTGGCTGGCGCCGACAAGGTCAGCTTTAACTCTGCCGCGGTGGCTAATCCGGACATTATTGCGCAGGCAGCAGACCAATTCGGCAGCCAGTGCATCGTCTGTGCCATCGATGCGAAAACCGTCGCCCCCGGAAGGTGGGAGATTTTTACCCATGGTGGCCGCAAACCTACGGGCATTGATGCAGTCGAATTCGCAAAGACGGTCACAGAGAAAGGCGCAGGAGAGATTCTGCTTACCTCCATGGATCGTGACGGTACCAAACAAGGGTTTAACATTCCGCTAACGCGCGCGATTTCCGACGCGGTTTCTGTGCCTGTCATCGCCTCTGGCGGTGTCGGAACGCTGGATCATCTTGTCGATGGCGTCGTTCAGGGCGGCGCTTCAGCGGTGCTCGCAGCCTCGATCTTTCACTTCGGCGAATTTACGGTCGCTCAGGCGAAACAACACATGGCTGATGCCGGTATCCCAATGAGGCTCTCATGACGCTCGACGATCTATTTGTAACAATCCAATCAAGAAAAACTGCCGATCCATCAAGCAGTTGGACGGCGCAGCTTTTGGCAAAAGGCCCCGAGAAATGCGCCGAAAAATTCGGTGAAGAAGCGGTCGAAGCGATCATCGAGGCCGTGAAGGACGATAAAGCTGGTCTGACATCGGAAGCCGCAGATGTGCTGTACCACCTGCTTGTCATGCTCGCGTCCCGCGACGTCGCGCTGTCAGATGTACTGGATGAACTGAGCCGCCGACAGGCGCAAAGCGGCCTCGCTGAAAAAGCCGCCCGCTAACACGGGGCACGTTTACCACAATATTTTTTGTAACGCGTAGAAAACTGGGGTCAAAGCTTGCTGGAGATTATTCCCGTTGCAAAGCCTCCCATGCGCAATTCGCCGAAAAGGCGCTGATATTCAATCTTCGGGCATCTGTTTTGAATAACGGTCACGCCCTTTGCTTCCGCTTTTGCGGCAGCTTCAGGATGCTGCACCCCGATTTGCATCCAGATCGTCGCCAGATCAGGAAACACCTGTAGTGCCTCGTCAACGATTTCTGGCACAGTCTCTGACCGTCTAAAAATATCGACCATGTCAACGCCACCTTCGATGTCTGACAGCTGCGAAACCACCGTTACCCCCAATAGTGTCTTCCCCGCATGCGCCGGATTTACCGGAACAATATCGTACCCCTTGGCCTTCAAATATCGCGTGACATAATAGCTTGGCCGAACCGGGTTCAACGAAGCCCCCACGACCGCGATACGCTTCGTCTGCGTCAGAATATTTTTCAATTGGGTATCGGTGTAGGTCATGCTTCTTACTAAACCTCTAACGGTTTAAAAAAAAGCGCCCTCGACGATAAACGTGAGGGCGCAAAGGTATGGAACGAGGGACAGTTAGGTGATCGGCGAGAGTTCCAAACTCGCCGTCATACACTGAAGGTAGGAACGATTTGCTCCATTCAAAGAGCATGTGACAAATCCGTGAAGAAACGATGAATGCGCCAGCCATTTTCCGCCGAATCTCGCTTTTGGCAGCGTAAACTAGTCAAATATATCGTCGATCACATCCGTGACTTCACGCGCGATCTTCGTCATCCAGGTTTTCTTTTTCTTCACTTTTCGATGCTTAGGCTTGTGAATAGCAGCTGCCGCTTGGGCATGTGGAAATTTCCGCAGCCCCGCCGCAGGCTTGCCGCCGGTATTGGGCATTTCAGAATCGCGAGGGAGCGGAATTTGT
Organism: Sulfitobacter sp. TMED3; assembly: GCF_002167505.1. Classification (NCBI taxonomy): domain Bacteria; kingdom Pseudomonadati; phylum Pseudomonadota; class Alphaproteobacteria; order Rhodobacterales; family Roseobacteraceae; genus Sulfitobacter; species Sulfitobacter sp. TMED3. The sequence goes on from NZ_NHBI01000034.1 coordinate 8,300, forward strand.
TTCAGATCATGCAATGGTGCGCCGCATTGTGCGCAGGCCAGCTCGTGCCGCCCTGCCCCCAATGTCAGCGCTGCCTTGCTGCCGCAAAAACAGCATGTCGCGATTTTTGTCGGGTAACTCATGCAATTATGCTCAGCTGTGATCCCGCGACGCATATAGCGCGATTGCCGCTGCATTTGACACGTTTAGCGAACCGAACCCGCCGCCTGCGTCGATTCGGACCAGCGCATCGACGGTTTCTTTGGTTTTTTCACGCAGACCTGGCCCTTCGGCCCCCAGCACAAGCGCCACCGGACGGTCGCGCTTCCCCTCCAGCGCAGATTCGACGGTCATATCGGCTTCGCCGTCCAGACCAAGAACAAGATACCCCATCGATTGAAGCTCCTTGATCGCATCGGCTAGGTTCCGGACACGCAAATACGGCTGCCGCTCCAGCGCGCCACTCGCTGTTTTCGCAAGCGCCCCGGTCTCGGGCGCAGCGTGATGACGCATGCCCACAACCGCCGATGCACCTAAAACCTCTGCGGACCGCAGAATTGCACCAACGTTATGCGGGTCTGTCACCCGATCCAGCAGCAACACGCGCGGTGCTTCAGCCCCGATGCAGACATCCTTGAGCGCCCCCCAGCTCAGCGGTTTGACCTCTAGTACGGCTCCTTGATGCACCGACCCGGGGTCCAGCGGCGGGCGGAATTTTCTCGGATCAACGACCTCTGGTTCGATACCGGCCTTGGCAATCGCCTCTTCCAGCTTGATCTGAGCATTCGGCGTGACCATTAGCTTAATCTTTTCACGCGCGGGATTTTCCAGCGCGTCGCGCACCGCATGAAGGCCAAACAACCAAACTGTTTGGTTCGCATCCGCCTTCTTTTCCTGCTCTTTTTGCACAACCCACTTAGGTTTTTTCATCGCCGAACCTTCTATCTTTCATCGCAAGGTAAAATTCCCTGCATTTCGCGCCGGTTTTCGCCTTGACGCCTATACTGCCCGCTTGTAATCACGCCTTCACATCCGGTGCAATGCACAGGGTGAAAGTGGGCGACAGGCCGCAAGGTGTGGCAGGGGACTGTAACTCCCTCGCGGAGACGCACGCCTGGTTCGATTCCAGGGTCGCCCACCACTTTCCCCTTTTCGACTATCCTTAAGTATAGCGGCACAGCCGTTTGATACATTGTGTTCCGATGTGAATTTGTGACACATCTTATGCATTTAGAACGCATACGAAATGATAGGGGTGACCCGTGTCCCATGCTTCCCGGCCGGATCAGGCTTTCAACATCGCGATCGTCGGGCAACACGGGCGGCTGGCTTATGAGGCTCTGTTGTTTGCTGCATCGCTGCGCCACCACAGCCCCCATTTTTCGGGCAACCTCTATGTGATGGAGCCGCAGCCCGGCCCGCTTTGGTCGGATGATCCACGAATCAAGAACCCCGATGTTATCAGCGCGCTCCACAACCTTGGCGCAGAGGTTATTCCGTTTGACACAAGGCACTTCGGCGAGAGCTATCCATATGGAAATAAAATCGAAATGCTCAATGCGCTTCCAAAAGGTGAGCCCTTCGTTTTCTTCGATACGGACACGTTGATCACTGGCGACCTGATGTCGGTCCCCTTCGACTTTGACCGCCCGATGGCATCCATGCGGCGCACAAACACGTGGCCTGTTCCCCAGCTGTACGGACCACAATACGCCGGTCTGTGGAAATCCCTTTACGACAAGTTTGACCTAGATTTTGACAGCAGCCTCGACCTGTCTCAGCCCGACGACTATTGGCAACGGTATCTGTATTTCAACGCAGGCTTCTTTTTCTATCGCTGCCCTCACGAATTTGGTGAAAAGTTTTTGCACTATGCTCTGGCGATCCGGGATGACGCGCCGGAAGAGCTGTGCGCGCAGTCTTTTGACCCTTGGCTTGACCAAGTCGCGTTGCCGCTAGTTATTCATGCGCTTGGTGGGGCGCGCGATACCTTGCCTGACGGGCTGATTGACGGGTCTGTTAGCTGCCACTATCGCCTGCTGCCCTTGCTTTACGCACGCGAACCGGACCACGTCGTTGACACTTTGGAAACGATTGCAGCACCAAATAAACTGAAGAAAATTTTAAAGGGTTCGGAGCCGATCAAGCGGATGGTCTATCAAGGCCGCGGTCGCAAGGCGCGGGCTCTCTTTGATCAGGACAACCTGCCGCGCAAAGAGCAGGCCATTCGGAATCGTTTGAAATCAAACGGTTACTGGATGCGGTAGCGTCGACCGCATTTCATCCGAGTCGGTAAACAACCTCCTAAGCGTGACAGAAGCGACCTACAGCTTGTGCGTTTACATCGGTTCACCTAACCATATTGAAGACAATTTTAGGGAGAACAACGATGACAGATNGCCCCAACTATGGTTTTGATACCCNGCAGANACACGCAGGGGCCAAACCTGATCCGGCGACCGGTGCGCGGCAGACGCCGATCTACCAAACCACGGCCTATGTGTTTCGCGATGCGGACCACGCGGCGGCGTTGTTCAACCTGCAAGAGGTGGGGTTCATCTATTCCCGCCTGACGAACCCGACCGTTGCTGTCTTGCAGGAACGCATCGCCACGCTTGAGGGGGGCGTTGGTGCCGTGTGTTGCTCTTCCGGGCACGCGGCACAAATTATGGCATTGTTCCCGCTGATGGGGCCGGGCAAAAATATTATCGCCTCTACCCGTCTGTATGGGGGCACGGTGACACAGTTCAGCCAAACGATTAAACGTTTCGGTTGGTCTTGCAAGTTTGTCGACTTCGACGACGTCGATGCCGTGAAAGCAGCGGTTGACGACGATACCCGTGCGATCTTTGGCGAAGCCATTGCCAATCCTGGCGGCTACATCATGGACGTACGCGCCATTGCCGACGTGGCGGATGCGGCAGGCGTTCCGCTGATCATCGACAACACAACGGCGACACCCTACCTGTGCCGCCCGATCGAACTTGGCGCGACTCTGGTGGTACATTCGACGACGAAATACCTGACCGGCAACGGCACGGTAACAGGCGGCTGTATTGTGGATTCAGGCAAGTTCGATTGGTCCGCGAATGATAAATTCCCGTCGCTGAGCCAGCCGGAACCTGCTTACCACGGTCTGAACTTTCACGAGACCTTTGGCGGCTTGGCCTTTACTTTCCACGGCATCGCCATCGGTTTGCGGGATCTTGGCATGACGATGAACCCGCAGGCCGCGCATTACACCCTGATGGGGACAGAGACACTTTCGCTGCGCATGGAACGCCACGTAGAAAACGCCCAGAAAATCGCGACTTGGCTCGAGAATGATGACCGCGTCGACTATGTCACCTATGCGGGGCTCGAATCCTCGCCCTATTTCGAGCGTGCGAAAAGCGTTTGCCCCAAAGGGGCTGGCGGGTTGTTCACCTTTGCGGTGAAGGGCGGATACGACGCCTGCGTCAAATTGGTAAATGCGTTGGAGATTTTCAGCCATGTCGCAAATCTTGGCGACACCCGGTCACTGATCATCCACTCTGCCTCCACCACGCACCGTCAGCTTAGCCCCGAGCAGCAAGAAGCCGCGGGCGCCGGCGCGAATGTTGTGCGCGTTTCCATCGGGACAGAGGATGCCGCCGACCTGATCGCCGATCTTGATCAAGCGCTGGCCAAAGCGACGGCCTAGGTTACGACCTACAAAAGACCCCCGCCAAAGCAACCCTTCGGCGGGGGGGATGTTTACCCATTCAAACCTTCAAATGCCGCGAGTCAGCAGAGGGTTAGTCAGCCTCGGCGATTTCGAACTGCAGCGTGACTTGCGCGCTGATGTCGATCTCTCCGGTCTCGATGGGCATATCCATAGTTTTCATCTGGGCACCCCGCATTTCCATCGGGCGGAAACCCTGGCTCGATTCGGACATGTTGGTGAGTTTACCAAGCTTAACGCCAGCGGCATCTGCAAGCTGCTGCGCACGCGCCATCGCATCCTCAACGGCCCTCTCTCGTGCCTTGGCCAACGCCGCTGCATTATCCTGCAATCCGAATTGCAAGCCGTTGAAATCATTCGCGCCCTCGGCCACGACCGCGTCCAGCAATTGCCCAAGTTTGCTTAGATCGCGAACCGTCACACTGACGGTGTTGCCCGCCTCATAGCCCGATACTTCCACCGGGGACGCATCTTCGCGGGGGCGGTTGTCATAGACGGGCCGCAGATAAAGCCCGCTGGTCTGACGGTCGAGGCCCGCGATCTTCAATGTATCCAATTGGTCTAGAATGCCGCGCACTTTTTCAGAAGTCTGCGCCATTGCGTCCGAAGCAGAGGCCGCCCGCTCGCTCACGCCCAAGCGGATCGTCGCGGTATCAGGGGCCAGCGATACAATGCCCTCGCCATTCACGGTGATCCCCTGAGGCGCTTGTTGCGCCAGCGCCCCTGACGCAAAACCGGCACAGACGATCGCGGCAATTTTCAACATTCGCATATTCATGACCTTTTTTTACTGTGATATCCCTTGGCTTCATATGTGACCTCCCGCATAAGTTGCCGCAAGCCTCCTCTGCGCTCCGCTCTTTTCATGAGCAAACTACTGCTCTATTCTTTTGCTGTGAACGGGCGCTCTGTTTTGCAGGCGATCCGCATGGTATTGGCAATCTGCTGCCGTCCGAATGTCCCACCGTCCCAATGCCTCTAGTCAAAAGCGTTCCAATGAAGCCCAATTTTGCACTGTCTCTCTCCTTCGAAGGTATTCGCCTGCTGCACCGCGCCCCTGATGGATGGCGGCAGGTGGGCGAAGTGGCCGTCGACGCGGAGGATATGGCCGCCCAACTGGCCGCCTTGCGCAGCACCGCCACCGCGCTAGAGCCGAGCGGCCTGCGTAGTAAGCTACTGATTCCGAACGATCAAATCAAATACATGACGATCGACACCGCAGGGCTTAGCGATCAGGCGCGGCGCGAACAGGCCGAAGTGGCCCTTGATGGCGCGACGCCCTATGCCGTCGAAGATCTGGTCTTTGACATCAGCAATGACGGCCCCCGCACGCATATCGCCGCCGTCGCCCGCGAAACACTGGCCGAAGCCGAAGCCTTCGCGACCGAGCATCGTTTTCACCCCGTCAGCTTTGCCGCCCAGTCCGACGATCATGATTTTATCGGCGAGGCGTTTTTCGGCCCAACAGACTCCGCCCCCAAGTGGTTGGAGCCGGGCGATTCTGTGGAGCGTGACAAAGGGCCATTCGTTATCCTGGGCGATGTGGAACTGCCGCCGGAGGATACTTCGCCGCCGAAAGGGGGCACGGCTGATGAGGCGGAAAACCCCGGTAAAGCCGATGATGTGACGGCGGATGCGTCGCACCAGGGTGACAGCACGTCGGATGCTCCGGCGGCTGATGTCGCAAAGCCGGAAGCCAAGACGGCTGATGCTCCTCAGCCTGCGAGTCAGAAACCAGCAGACGCCCCCGCGCCCAAAGCGGCAAAGCTTGACGTGCCTCGCGTTGCACCCGCGTCCCCCTCGGTGACGCCCCCGCCAAGCAAGGCGTCGCCCCCCGCCCGCGCCAAAACGCCCGAAGCGTCAGCTGGAAAGGCANCGGCACCCGCGGNACAGAAACCAGCCGCCCCATCTGTTGAAAAAAATGNGGCAGCGACACCCAAGCCCGCGCCCGCCGTNTCCAAAGCCCCGCCCGCGGCACCTGCCGCTACNAANGCCCCCGCGGATTTTTCCAGCCGACGCAGCGCNCCNATCGTCACGGGTGCCGCCGCGCGCGGTAGCGTGCAGCCNTTGTCGCACACGGGCGGGCCGGTCCCCGATAGCAGTTCGTTAACCGGTGCCAAACACACACANCCNGCCAANTCGTCGCCTTTCGGCTTTCTGAAACGCCGCAAGCCCCGCGCGACACCACCTCCGCCCAAACCAATTGCCGCAAAAGCGGCCCCCATTCCCGGCAAGGCCCTTGCCACGGGGGCCAGCGAAGTCGACCAGATGACCGTTTTCGGGGCCCGCAAAGAGCAGTCCATCGGCGGCAAGCCGCGCTTTTTGGGGCTGGTCCTGACCGCAGCTTTGCTGGTGTTCCTCGCGGGCGTCGCAGCTTGGGCGTCTGTCTTCCTTGATGATGGGTTAGCGCTTTCGCGGCTCTTTGGCAGTCGTGACACCACGCAGACCGCCTCTGCCCCACCGGAGCCGGTGGTCAAACAGCANGTGGAAAGCCGCGAGGACNCCATCGNACCGCAGGCCNCGCCCGAGANTACGGCTGACACCACTGTCGCCGCGCTTGATCCCACGCTCAGCGATGAGGACGGTGCGGTTTTGGACGCGATGCGCGTGCCACAGCAGCTGCAACCACGCGAGCTGACCNCGCAGGAAATCGAAGCGAAATACGCGACAACCGGCATTTGGGCCATCGCGCCAAAGACACCAAAGGCGCCGTCGATGGTGACGCTGGATGATCTGTTCATGACCAGCATCGATCCCGTCAGCACCTCGAATGACGCTGTTGCACTGCCGACGCTCGCGTCCTTTGGCGGGGATACGGTCGATATCAGCTCGGCCCCTCCGGCGGCGGCAGGCACGTCGTTCACACTGGATGATCGTGGTCTGGTTGTTCCAAGTCCGAATGGCACGTTGAACGCGGATGGGGTTTTGGTTTTCGCCGGNCAACCGGCCCGTGTGCCCCCTGCGACCCTCGCCCGCCCCGGTGCGGTCGAAGAGGAAGAGGTCGAGGATACGGTTGTTGCNGCCCTGCTCGGCTTTCGCCCCAAGCTGCGCCCCGAGGATCTGCCCGAACAGAACNAGCGCGCCAATCTGGGCGGGGTGACCCGCAACGAGCTTGCCGCNTTCCGCCCGACCCTGCGCAGCGCCGANGTCATCAANGCCGCCGCTGCAGCCAAACANGCCGAGGTTGACGCCGCAGCAGAGGCNGCAGCCGCCGCGATCAAAGCCGCCTTGCCGCAAGAGCCCGTGAACAACGCGACGCAATACGCGACAGAAGTGTCCAAGCGACCAGACACGCGCCCCGGTAACTTTTCGCGCATCGTACGTCGGGCCGAACGGGCGCAGCCTGCGCCNGTGACGGTNGCCAGTGCGCCGGCTGCGGTCACGCCNCAGGTGGTACAGCCTTCNNTGCCNTCGAAAGCCTCCGTATCGAAGCAGGCAACTGTGAAAAATGCGATCAAACTGCGTCAAATCAATCTGATCGGNGTCTACGGCAAACCCTCAAGCCGCCGCGCCTTGATCCGGCTGAGCAACGGGCGGTACCANAAGGTTGCCGTCGGGGATCGTCTGGATGGCGGCCGCGTCTCCGCGATTGGAGAGGCTGAATTGCGGTATAACCGCCGCGGGCGCGATGTCGTNCTCAAGATGCCNCGCGGCTAAGCCNCGNAAGATCTGACTGCTCGCTACATGAAAAAGCCGCATCCGAAGATGCGGCTTTCTGTCGTTTCAGGCTTCGCTCAACTCGCCACTGTCGATTTGTTCTTGCTCGATGCTCTCGAACAGCGCCTTGAAGTTCCCTTCGCCAAAACCGTCGTCCCCTTTACGCTCGATAAACTCGAAGAAGATCGGCCCNATGACAGTTTTCGAGAATATCTGAAGCAAAATGCGGGTTTCGCCGCCATCCACGACCCCTTCCCCGTCAATCAGGATGCCGTGTTTCTTCATCCGATCAAGCGGCTCTTGGTGGCCGGTGACGCGATCCNTGCTCATCTTATAGTAGGTNTCGGGCGGGCCGGGCATGAATTTCAACCCGTTGTCCGCAATGGCATCCGTCGCATCATAGATGTTCCGCGCGCCCACGGCGATGTGCTGGATCCCCTCGCCGTTGTATTTCTTGAGATAGGCCACGATCTGCCCCTTCTCGTCGCGATCCTCGTTGATCGGGATACGGATGCGGCCGCAGGGAGATGTCAGCGCNCGCGAGGTAAGGCCGGTAAACTTGCCTTCAATATCGAAAAACCGGATCTCGCGAAAATTGAACAGATCGCCGTAGAACTTGAACCAGACGTCCATGTTCCCCTTAAAGACATTATGCGTCAGGTGATCGAGATAGTAGAAACCGACGCCAGCGGGTTTGGATTGCGCGATCCAGTCGTATTCCTCGTTATAGGGCGACGTGTCGTAATACTGATCCACAAAGTAGATTAANGACCCGCCGATCCCCTTGATCGCGGGCACATCCAGCACCTTGCCTGCGCCTGTATATTCCTCCGCCCCTTTGGNAACAGCGTGNTCCAGCGCCTTTTGCGCATCCNCAACCCGCCAGCCCATCGACGGCGCACAGGGGCCATGCTCGGCCACAAAGCCTGCGGCAAAGCTGTCAGGGTCNGCNTTCAGCACATANGTNATGTCCCCCTGCTGCCAGAGTTCGATTTTCTGCGTNTTGTGGTTCGCCACATGGGCATAGCCCATACGGGTAAATAGATCGCGAAGCTCCTGCGGGTCGGCGCTGGCGAANTCGACGAATTCGAACCCGTCGGTGCCGGCCGGGTTTTCATCNGTGATTTTGGATTTTTCGGCGTCATGCGGAAACGGACCCATGAGATGCTCCTTTGATAGCGTTCGTGCGCAGTCTATCGCCGGAACCACGCTATCTTTGCGCAAACATACAAGTGTGACTGGCTATTCGCGCGGGGTTGACGCATGGTTTTATCATTCTATGTGAGAATACCGCATGACATTAGATGATATCGATAAACGCCTGCTGGCGGCGCTGCAAAAGAACGCGCATCTCACNGCTCAAGAGNTGGGAGAGAAGCTGCACCTATCCCCGTCCCAAGCAGGTCGGCGGCGGCAACGNCTTGAAACCGAAGGNTATATCCAAGGCTANACGGCCCGGCTCAACCCCGAACGGTTGGGGCTGACGGTACAGGGCTTTGTGCAGGTCCATCTGGGNACCCACGGCCCCGAACATTCCGCCAGCTTTGCGCGGCTTTTGGCCACCCGCCCCGAAATCGTTAGCGCCTGGACGATGACGGGGGATGCGGATTATTTGCTGCGCGTCTATTGTGCAGACCTGCCCAGCCTGAACCGCCTCATCCATGATGTGCTGCTCCCCCATGGTGCTGTCGCAAAAGTGCATAGCCAGATCGTTATGGATCAGCTTAAACGAGACGGGCCCTTGCCCACCTGATTGACCCGCTCGGGGCCTGCCCGACACAAAGAAAGTATGCCCCTTATGGAAGGTTTCCTGTTTCAAGCCTCGATCTATCTCGCTGCGGCGGTGATTGCGGTTCCCATCGCATCGCGTCTGGGGCTGGGGTCGGTGCTGGGATATCTCGCNGCGGGGATCCTGATCGGGCCGGCCTTCGGGNTGGTNGGATCGGANACCAAGGATTTGCAGCANTTCGCCGAATTTGGTGTNGTGATGATGCTGTTCCTCATCGGGCTAGAGCTTGAACCCCGCGCCCTGTGGAACATGCGCCACCGGCTGCTGGGGCTTGGCGGGATGCAGGTCGTGCTTAGCGCTGCGGCGCTGATGGGCATCGCGATGGCCTATGACCANCCGATGGGTGTGGCGATTGCGATCGGNCTCACGCTGTCNCTGTCGTCAACCGCGATCGTGCTGCAAACCCTGTCAGAAAAGGGTTTGATGCAAACAGCGGGTGGACGATCCGTGTTTTCGGTGCTGCTGACGCAAGATATCGCGGTGATCCCGATCCTCGCGTTCCTGCCGCTGCTTGTGGCGCAGCTGCCCGCGCAAATGCGACCGGACGGGTCGATCTCGGTGAACCCCGAGGATGCCGCCCACGGGGCAGAGGCAGCCTCGGGGCACGGTCCTGCGGCGGCGGGTCATGGTGCGGAAACCGCGCAGGCGGCAATTTCGCTGGTGCAGGGGCTGCCGGGTTGGGCCATCACGCTGGTCACCTTGGGTGCCATTGCCGGGATCATCATCACCGGCGTGTTTTTCACCCGTCCCGTTTTCCGGTTTATCCACGCCGCCAAGCTGCGCGAGATGTATACCGCTTTGGCCCTGCTGATCGTCGTCGGGATTTCTTTTCTGATGATGCTGGTGGGCCTGTCGCCCGCGCTTGGGGCCTTCCTTGCGGGAGTGGTGCTGGCCAGCAGCGAATTCCGGCACGAACTGGAAACCGACCTCGAGCCGTTCAAAGGGCTGCTGCTGGGGCTGTTCTTCATCACCGTGGGGGCGGGTATCAACTTTGACCTGCTGTTCGCCGATACGATCATCATCGTCGGGATGGCGCTGCTGGTTATTCTGGTGAAGGGCCTGATCCTTTACGGGCTTGGCACCCTGTTCAAGCTGCAAGGGCGTGACCGCTGGCTCTTTGCGCTTGGTCTGGCGCAGGCGGGTGAATTCGGCTTTGTGCTGGTCAGCTTCTCGGTCGCCACGGGGGTCATGCCCAATGACGTGGCCGAGACATTGTTGCTGGTCGTCGCCCTATCGATGCTGATCACGCCGCTGCTGTTCATCACCTATGACCAGATCAGCAAACGGATGGATACGAAATCCGGCCCCATCGTTGCAGACGAGATTGACGAGCAGGGCACCGTGATCATCGCGGGTGTCGGGCGGTTCGGCCAGATTGTGAATCGTCTGGTGCAGGCCAGTGGCTTTCGCACCGTCGTTCTGGACCACAACCCCGAAACCATCGCCGTCATGCGCCGCTTTGGCTTCAAGGCATTCTTGGGCGATCCGACCCGCGCTGACATTCTGCGCAAGGCCGGTCTGCGCGATGCCAAGGTTCTGGTTGTCGCGTTGGATGATCCCAAGTCGGCCTTGCAGCTTATCGCCTATGCGCGCAAGGAACGGCCCGACCTGCATATCGTAACCCGCGCCCATGACCGAACGGATGTGTACCAACAATACCAGGCCGGCGCGAATGACATTGTGCGCGAGATGTTCGACAGCTCGCTTCGGGCGGGGCGCTATGTGTTGGAAAACCTCGGGCTCTCTGACTACGAGGCGGCAGAGGCGCAGCGGATGTTCTATTCGCACGACCGTGCGTCTGTGCGCGAGCTGGCGGCCCTGTGGCGCCCTGACATCCCACCAAGCGAGAACAAAGCCTATGTGGCGCGCGCGAAAGAGCTNCAAAAGGATCTGGAAACCGCNTTCCTGAACCGNATNGACCAAGAGGATAAGACCCAAGGGTCGTAGCCCCCCTCGCCCTTCAGANACCAAAAAGCCGCGCCCGATATGATATCAGGCGCGCCTTTTCAAAATTTAACGGATGCGATCAGGCGGCGGCGACGCGGCTTTCCAACACATCACCGACCTGCTTGGAGGCCGCCAGTTCGTCCCCACCGGCGACGGCGGCAACTTCACGGGTCAGACGCTCAAGCGCGGCTTCNTANAGCTGACGCTCGGAATAGCTTTGCTCGCGCTGGTCNTCGGTGCGGTGCAGGTCGCGTACGACTTCGGCGATGGCGATCAGATCACCGGAGTTGATCTTTTGCTCATATTCCTGCGCACGGCGCGACCACATGGCGCGTTTGACCTTGGCCTTACCCTTCAGGGTTTTCATCGCATGGCTGATCACGTCAGGGCTGCTNAGCGCGCGCATGCCAATTTCTGTCGCCTTATGGGTGGGCACCCGCAGCGTCATCTTGTCTTTCTCNAACGCGATCACGAACAGCTCCAGCGAGATGCCCGCGACTTCCTGCTCTTCGACCGAGATGATCTGACCAACGCCATGCGCCGGATAAACAACGAATTCATTCGGGCGGAAATCTAGCTTNTTCGACTTGCTCATACAGTGGCTCCTTGGGCGCGGGGACGGCCCGCATGGGTAAATATGCTGTCACAACGACAAAGGCCGACCGGCCCAAAGAGCCGTCAGCCTCATTTCATAACTTCAGATGTTCTGGTTCAACCTGTGCAAAACGGTTGAGATTTGGCGCGTAGGTATCATCATTTGCGACAACGTATATCACAAAATTAGCCCCCCCGAAAGCGGGGGGCNGCANAGATTCGATCAAATACGTGTTAATCGAATAAATAAANGGGATCAGGTGGCGTCACACGCAGCGATCACCCCATGCACCCAAGTGCGAATCGCTTAGCCGCCTTCGCCGGGTGCTTCAGAGAAATACTTCTCAAGCTTGCCCTCTTCACCATCACGTTCCTCTGCCTCGGGCAGCGGGTCTTTCTTGGTGATGATCACGGGCCACAGTTCGGAGTATTTGCGGTTGAANTCAACCCACTTCTCCATGTCCGGCTCTGTATCGGGGCGGATCGCGTCGGCGGGGCATTCAGGTTCGCAAACGCCGCAGTCGATGCATTCATCNGGATGAATGACCAACATGTTTTCGCCCTCATAGAAGCAATCCACCGGACATACTTCAACGCAGTCAGTGTATTTGCAGGCGATACAGGCATCGTTAACGATATAGGTCATAACATCATCTTTTATGGCAGGTTTAACGCAGGAGATACGTCAGCACAGCGTATCATTCAAGGTGGCGCGCCCGAGAAAGATCAAGCACGCGGCGATCACGCTTACTGGGGCGCCCTTTTCCCTCAAATGCCGGATTTTCAGGTTGTTTTTTCTCGGATCGGGGGACCGGCGGGGACAGATCGGTGTAAAGCGTNTGCGCCTCGGGGGCCGGACCACGGCGGGTGCCGATGCCCTCTATCTGGATCACCCGCACATCGTCGCCCATAGCAAAGGTCAGCACATCGCCAACCACAACCAGNGTCGCACGCTTTTGCGCGACGCTGCCGTTGACCCTGACGGCCCCCGCTTGCACGCGGGCAGCCGCCAGAGAACGCGTTTTATAAAACCGCGCATGCCACAGCCATTTATCAAGCCGCAGCTTTGTCGGCGCTTCGGACAATTACTTGTTGTCTTTCAGCCCCATCAGCGCAGCGGCGAATGGGTTGTCGGGGTCGATCGGCTTTTCGGCACGGGCGGGCTTGCTGCTGAACTTCTGNGCTTTGCCGCCCTTGTCNCCACGCGGTGCACCCTTTTTNCCNCGCGGTCCGGGTTTCCCCTTCCCTTGTGGNCGATCCCCGCCGCCGCGACGCTGGCCTTGGGCATTGCCACGAGGTGTGCGTCCCCAGGTGAAGACATAATATGTCTCAAGCTCGGCACCTGCGATATCGGCGTCAGGCGCNGTNCCTTGGGGGTTTTCCTCGGCAGGGGTGTCGGGGATGTGGTCGTCGACCTCTGGTGTNTCGGCNAGTTCCTCGACCATCGGGGCGATCCCGTCGTCGGGCATATCCGCNGTTGCGGGNACNATGTCATCCGCCTGAGCAGCCGCCGGATCTTCGACGATACCACCGGCNGGTTGCTTGTCCGCGACATCCATCACGGGCGTCTCGGCGTCTGCGCCTTTGTCGGCAGCCATCGGTGCACCGTCNTGAGGCACGACAGTATCAACGGCTTTCACCTTGGTGCGCTCGGCCTTTTCGGCCTTATAGCCCAGACCTTCCATCANCGTGGCGAATTGTTCNAGCGTCATGCCCGTGATCGACAGCATATCGGCCTTCGCCTCGAACCCGCCACGCGAATCTTCGGAGCGCAGCATATCGGCCAGACGTTCCAGCATATCGATACGGATCGCGCGTTCACCCGCGTTGCGGTACCCAGCCATCGTCGCAGCGCCTTCNGGNGCGCTNGTGTCGACGGGGATGGTGACCAGCCCAGGGGGCGGCGANTCAGGGAATTCGNTCAGCCCNTTNGAAATCGACCACAGCACCAGACGCAAACGNGTCGGCGCNGGCTTNAGCAACAANGGCATAAAGATGGTGAACTGACCAAAGCGCAAACCATGCTTGCGCAGCGCGCCACGGGCGTCCTGATCCAGGGCTTTCACCTCNTCCGCCACATCAGCGCGGGGCAGAATACCAAGGTTTTCAACCATGCGGAAGGCAAAGCCACGGGCCAGACCGGTCAGCGCCTCATCCTTTGACAGGGCGATCAGTGGCTCGAACAGGGCTGCGACCTTGCGGTCGATGAAATGCTGCAAACGGCGCTGCACTTTTTGCGCGACCTCGGGGCCCGCAACGTCATCGACGAAGACCTCCACACCGGGCTTCAGCGGATCGGAGCCCGCAACCAGTTTACCCACGGCAGAGCTGCCCCACATGAGGCCGCCCTGCTCTGTGAAATCAATCTCTGTATCAGGCGCGTTGTAGAAACGATCCGCCCGCAAATGGAACTGAGGAGCCAGCGCCTGCAACGATGCAGCTTTGATCGTTTTATCTTCGGCAACGCCTGCGCCTTTGTCTTGGCGAAAGCGGAACCCGTCCAGCTTGCCAACAAATTCGCCTTCAACGGTTACTTCACCGGTCTCGTTTACTTCGGCCACCATGGCTTCCTTCTGTCCTAGCCGGCGCAAAAGCACGGATGTGCGCCGATCTACAAATCTTTGGGTCAGACGCTCGTGCAGCGCATCCGACAGTCTGTCTTCTACGACACGCGCCTCGTGTCGCCAATGGCTTTCGTCACCTGTCCAGCCTTTGCGCTGTGTCACGTAGGTCCAGGTGCGAATAAACGCCAATCGTTTGGATAACGCATCAATGTCGCCATCGGTTCGATCTATGCGTTTAATTTGCCGCGCCAGCCAGTCGTCGGGGATGGANCCGCGCTGATGCANNAAGTTGAAAATCTGCTCCAGCAGGCTGGCGTGCTCTGCATGGCTTATACCACGAAAGTCGGGAATCCGGCAGACNTCCCACAANAGACGTACTGACGGCCCATCGGTACAGCGCGCCGCGATCTCGGCATCCACGGCGAGATTCTTGAGCGCCCGCAGATCATCGGCCTCGCGCGCTTTGAACAACCGNTCATTGTCCGGCGACATTTCAAGCGTCTGGATCAGCCGGTCAATGGANCCGAACTGCAGCGNNGGGTTGCGCCAGTTGAGCTTGTTCTGCGGTGTGAACTGATGATCCATAATGGCCCGCGCGACACCATCATCAAGCGGAGACGCATCGCCCGTGACACCGAATGTNCCGCTNTTNAANCCNCGNCCTGCCCGTCCGGCAATCTGCGCNAGTTCGTTCGGNGCCAAGGGTCGCATCCGACGCCCGTCAAACTTGCTGAGCGCCGAGAAAGCGACGTGGTCCACATCAAGGTTCAGCCCCATCCCNATGGCATCCGTGGCCACCAGATAGTCGACCTCGCCATTTTGATACATGGCGACCTGCGCGTTGCGTGTGCGCGGGCTGAGCGCNCCCATAACNACCGCCGCNCCNCCCTTCTGACGCCGGATCAGCTCTGCAATCGCATATACATTCTCAACCGAAAACCCGACGATNGCNCTGCGCGGACGCATNCGGCTTATCTTTTTCTGACCNGAATAGATCAATTCCGACATTCTCTCGCGCCGGATGAACTGCGCCTCTGGCACCAGCGCCGCGATTGAGCCGCGCATGGTGTCGGACCCCATGAAAAGCGTCTCGTGTTGACCGCGCGCNCGCAAAAGACGGTCGGTAAAGACATGCCCCCTCTCNGGATCNGCACAAAGCTGGATTTCATCGACCGCAACCAGATCAGCGCCCATGCCTTCGGGCATCGCCTCGACGGTGCAGACCCAATATTGGGTGCGCGGCGGCACGATCCGTTCTTCGCCCGTGACCAGTGCCACGATGGACGGGCCACGCAGGGCAACGATGCGGTCATAGACCTCGCGCGCGAGCAAACGCAGCGGCAGCCCGATCACCCCCGTGCGATGCGCCAACATCCGTTCGATTGCATAGGTCGTCTTGCCTGTATTGGTCGGGCCCAAAACGGCCACGACCCTGCTGTCACCTGCCACCAGAAATTCCTTAGATCGTTAAAGCGTGCGCCCGATGCCGTCGCGCCGCAGCCCGTCCAGCGCCCTTTGCGCGTTATCATGGTGAGGGTTAATGCTTAACACTCGGCGATAGAGATCGGCAGCCGCCCGCAGATCGCCAAACTCCTGCAGGATCGCCCCCAGACCGAAGATGGCGTTATACTGCTGCGGGTTCAAGGCAAGCGTTGTTTCCAGATCATCGATTGCAGGGCCATAGAGACCTGCGGCAAAATAGGCCTGTGCACGGGCATGATAGCCTTCGGCAAAATCAGGGGCGTGATCCGTCAGAGCTGTCAGATGGGCGATCGCCAAGGTGGTGTCCCCCTCTGACATGGCTTCGCGACCACGGGAATACAACAAATCCATCGCGGCCGAGCCGGACCGCGCCCAAGCGCGCTGCACATCACGTTCGATTCGCGCCGCCTCTGCCGCGGGGGCATCGCGTAAATCCTGCAGCAATTCCGCCGCCGCGGGGGGCGACATTTGCGCGAAACTTATACCCCCAAGCAACACCCAGAGACCAAGTGCCGCGACGGTATGTTTGAGGTTGACGATGCGGTTGCCCATAACAAGAGTGAATGTAACAGGCTGCCGCCACAATTCCAGACGTGTCGGCACCATTTGCCAAGAAAAGGGCGTATGATGAGCGATATTGTGAACCAAGCTGTAACAGTGCTGAACGAAAAACTGGCGGGGGCCGACTTTGACGGCACAGCCAAGTTCGACATCGAAGACGAAGGCACTGTCATGATGGATTCGACCGGCGCACGCGCCGCGGATGAAGANGCGGATGTAACCCTTTCTGCTGACGCAGAAACTTTCCAGGCGATCCTGTCCGGCGACACCAACCCGACCGGTGCCTTCATGAGCGGCAAGCTCAAGATTGACGGCGACATGGGCATGGCGATGAAGCTGGCGTCNGTNCTCTCCTAATATGCNGGAAACCGCGCCCTTTTTCACCGACATTGCGCCGCTGCCCGAAACGGGTCAGGCGCATTGGGCCGAGACATCGGATGGTAAAAAGCTGCGCGTCGCGCATTGGCCGCTGGACGGGGCAAAGGGCACNGTGCTGCTTTTCCCCGGCCGCACCGAATACGTGGAAAAATATGCGATGACCGCAAGCGCCTTTGCGAAAAAGGGGCTGGCGGTCATGGCGATTGATTGGCGNGGGCAAGGTCTGTCGGACCGGTTGATCCCCGACCGTAACATCGGCCATGTCGATNTCTTCTCTGACTATCAAAAAGACGTGGCGGCCATGATGCGGACAGCCCGCGCCTTGCAGCTGCCGCGCCCGTATTTCCTGCTGGCGCACTCCATGGGCGGGGCCATCGGCCTGCGCGCCTGTATGGAGGGTCTGTCGGTGCAGGCCGCCGCCTTTACCGCGCCGATGTGGGGTATCCATATCGCGCCGCANATGCGTCTGGTGGCGGCCGGGCTGACACAGNTGATGCCGCGCATCGGTCAGGGCTACAAGCTGCCCATCGGCACGCAGGCGGCATCCTATATCTCGACCGCACCGTTCGAGAACAACATGCTCACCACCGACCCCGAGATGTACGAGATGATGCGCACGCAACTGGCGGCCCATCCCGAACTGTCTTTGGGCGGGCCCAGCTTTATCTGGCTNCGCGAGGCTTTATCCGAGACCAAGCATCTGTCCCTGCGCGCTGCCCCCAGCCTGCCCTGCGCCACATTCCTCGGGTCCAACGAACGTATCGTGCACAAGGGCCGCATCCACGACCGTATGGAGACTTGGAAAGGCGGNAAGCTGCATATCATTGACGGCGCAGAGCACGAAGTGCTGATGGAAATCCCCGCCACCCGCGACAAAGCGGTGGATGAGATGGCGGCCCTGTTCTTTGGNAACGCCAAAAANTAGCNCGGATCNCNGGATGAACTTCCGCCTNNAACCTANTGTTATTNCNACNNNANNCTNGGCATCGGCGAGGATTTCCTCACCCACCCTGTTCAAACGCGCGCGCCCCGCTAGCTTATGCGCATGGCCAAGCAACCTGTTCTGACATTCAACGAAAACGGCATTTATTGCCCCGCGGGTGATTTCTATATCGANCCGTGGCGGCCTGTGGACCGCGCTCTGATCACCCACGGGCATTCCGATCACGCCCGTTGGGGCATGAACCGTTACCTTGCCACCGATATCGCCCTGCCCGTCATGCGCCATCGTTTGGGCGACATCACCGCTGACGGCATCGCATATGGCGAGGTGCGGCAGATCGGCGGGGCGCAGGTATCGTTTCACCCCGCCGGCCACGTCCCCGGCTCTGCCCAAATACGCGTTGCGGTCGACGGCGAGGTCTGGGTTGCCTCGGGCGATTACAAGTTGGTCGATGACGGGCTGTCCGACCCGTTCGAGCCGGTGAGATGTCATCACTTCATCACCGAAAGCACCTTTGGCCTGCCGGTGTTTCGCTGGGCCGAGCAAGCCGCCGTGGCGGCAGAGATCAACGCATGGTGGGCAGGCTGCGCGGCNCAGGGCAAAACGGCGTTTCTGGGNGCTTATGCCTTGGGNAAGGCNCAACGNTTGCTATCGATGCTCGACCCCGACATCGGCCCGATCCTGACCCACACGGCGACCGAGAACACCAACCGCGTCATGCGCGATCAGGGGATCACCCTGCCCGACACGATCCTCGCCGATGCGGATTTGAAGCCCAAGGATCACCCCGGCGCGATTGTGCTGGCCCCGCCCGGTGCCTTGGGCAGTGCGTGGTCGAAAAAATTCGGCCCGCAGGAAACCGCCTTTGCCAGCGGATGGATGGCCGTGCGGGGTGTACGTCGACGCCGTGCGGGCGATCGCGGNTTTATCATCTCGGACCATGCGGACTGGGATGGGCTGCTGTCGGCGATCAAAGCNACCGAAGCCGAAAACATATATGTGACACATGGTTACACCGATGTCTTCAGCCGGTTTCTGGCCGATAGCGGNTGGCAAGCGCAGGTCGTNCCNACCCAGTTCGAAGGTGAATCCCTGGATAAGGACGCAAGCGAATGAAACGGTTTGCCGCGCTGTTCAACGCCATCGACCAAAGCACCAAGACGACAGTGAAAGTCGCCGCACTGGCCGATTATTTCAGCGCGGCACCGGATGACGACCGGCTATGGACCATCGCNCTNTTTTCCGGCCGCCGCCCCAAACGCGCCGTCACNACCACCAAGCTGCGCGAATGGGCCGCCGAGCGCGCGAACATCCCCCTGTGGCTGTTCGAGGAAAGCTACAGCATCGTTGGCGATCTGGCCGAGACGATCACGCTCGTTCTGCCCCCCAACCCGACGCAGGATGATCAATCGCTTGCCGCGTGGATCGCGGCACTGCGCGAGATTTACACGCAGGATGAAGAGGCCCGCAAAGCCTTTGTCCTTGACGCATGGGCGACGCTTGGCGGGACCGAACGATTTATCTTCAACAAGCTGATCACCGGCGGGTTTCGGGTGGGCGTCAGCCAAAAGCTGATGACCCGCGCCCTGTCTCGCGCCACAGGCAAACCCGAGCCCGAGCTTGCGCATCGCCTCATGGGNAACTGGCACCCCGACGACACCACATGGCANGGGCTGGTAGAGGCNGANGATGCCTCTGCCGACGCATCGCGCCCCTATCCCTTCTATCTGGCCTATGGGCTGGAAGCCGAGCCGCAAGAGCTGGGGGATCCGCAANACTGGCGAGCCGAATGGAAATGGGACGGCATCCGCGGCCAGTTGATCCTGCGGGACGGTGCCTATTTCGTCTGGTCGCGTGGTGAAGAGCTGATGACCGACCGCTTCCCCGAGCTCGCCCGTGCGGTGGACTTCATGCCCGACGGCACGGTTCTGGACGGCGAGNTGNTGGTCTGGCCTGACGGACAGCCTGCGCCATCATCTTTCAATGCGCTGCAAGCCCGNATNGGCCGCAAGACCGTGCCGAAGAAACTGCTGGCCGAAGCCCCCGTGGTGCTGCACGCCTACGACCTGCTGGAATGGCAGGGCCAAGATATTCGCTCCCGCCCCTTCGCCGAGCGCCGTGCGCTGCTGGAACAGGCCTGCGCCGCCCTGCCCGACGATGCGCCGATCCGCCTGTCGCCGCAACTGACCTTCCCCACATGGGATGCGCTGGCCGACCAACGCGCCACCGCNCGCGAAGCGCAGGCCGAAGGGGTCNTGCTGAAACGTGCCGACAGCCCCTATCTGGCGGGGCGTAAGAAGGGCGATTGGTGGAAATGGAAACTGNACCCGCTGACCATTGATGCGGTGATGATCTATGCCCAATCCGGGTCAGGACGACGCGCCAACCTGTTCACAGACTTCACCTTTGCGGTCTGGAACGGCAATGATCTGGTGCCCTTTACCAAAGCCTATAGCGGCCTAACGGATGCCGAGTTTCGCAAGATCACGGCTTGGGTGCGAAAGAATACGCTCGAACGGTTTGGTCCCGTGCGCAAAGTGACCCCGCATCATGTGTTCGAGATCGCCTTCGAAGGCATCCAGCGCAGCACGCGGCATAAATCAGGCGTCGCCTTGCGCTTTCCGCGGATGCTGCGCTGGCGGCAGGACAAGCCCCTGCAAGANGCCAACACATTGGCCGATCTTGAAGAAATGCTGCGGATTTACGGCTAATCCGCGCCGCCATCGCCTTGCTTTGCCGCGGACCCGTGCTTAGGTAGATTTAACGTCAAAAAGAGGTTTTTCATGTTTCAACTGCCCGTCCCCGTCCTTGATGCCAACGCCGGTTCNGGGGCCTCTGCCTTCGGCAAGCTGCCTGANTGGAATCTTGACGATCTGTACACCGGTGAAGACGCCCCCGAGCTCAAGCGCGATCTGGACTGGCTTGAAGAGGCCTGCCGCAGCTTTGCCGAAGATTACGAAGGCAAACTGGCCGAACTGGATGCGAACGAATTGCTGGACTGTGTGCTGCGCAATGAGAAGATCAACCAGATCGCCGGACGCATCATGTCCTACGCGGGGCTGCGCTATTACCAGCTAACCACCGATTCNGGCCGTGCCAAATTCATGTCGGACGCGCAGGAGAAGATCACCAACTTTACCACGCCGCTGGTGTTCTTCACGCTTGAGCTGAACCGGCTGGAGGATGATCACCTTGCCAACCTGCTNAGNCAAAAAGCGGATCTGGCGCGGTATAAGCCGGTGTTCGACCGTATCCGCGCGATGAAAGATTACCAGCTNTCCGACGAGATGGAAAAGTTNCTGCATGATCTGGGCGTCGTCGGCGACGCATGGGAACGTCTGTTCGACGAGACCATCGCCGGGCTGGAATTCGAGGTAAACGACGAGCCGCTGAACATCGAAGGCGTGCTGAACNTGCTGACCGACCCGTCGCGTGATCTGCGCGAAGCCGCGGCGCGCGAATTGGCAGATGTGTTTCAGGCCAATATCCGNACCTTTGCCCGCGTGCACAACACGCAAGCCAAGGAAAAAGAGGTCATCGACCGCTGGCGCGGAATGCCCACACCGCAAACCGGCCGCCACCTGTCAAACCACGTNGAGCCCGAGGTGGTCGAAGCGCTGCGCGATGCGGTGGTCAACGCCTACCCNAANCTCAGCCACCGCTACTACGAGCTGAAACGCAAATGGCTGGGCCTCGACACCATGCAGGTCTGGGACCGCAACGCCCCCCTACCGATGGAAGANCCCAAAACCGTCAGCTGGGAACAGGCCGAAAAGACCGTCATGGACGCCTATAACGCCTTCGATCCCCGTATGGGCGAAATCGCGGCCCCCTTCTTTACCGAAGGTTGGATTGATGCAGGCGTCAAACCGGGTAAAGCCCCCGGTGCCTTTGCCCACCCCACCGTGACCGACGTGCACCCNTATGTGATGCTNAACTACTTGGGCAAACCGCGCGACGTGATGACNCTGGCGCATGAGCTGGGCCACGGCGTGCATCAGGTGCTGGCCGCNGGTCAGGGCGAGATGNTATCCTCCACACCGCTGACCTTGGCCGAAACCGCCTCGGTCTTTGGCGAGATGCTGACCTTCCGCAAGATGCTGGACGGGGCCAAGACCAATGCCGAGCGCAAAGTGCTGCTGGCCGGCAAGGTCGAGGATATGATCAACACGGTCGTGCGCCAGATCGCCTTNTATGATTTCGAATGCAAANTGCACGACGCCCGCCGTGGTGGAGAGCTGACACCAGACGATATNAACGCGCTGTGGATGTCGGTGCAGGGCGAGAGCCTTGGGCCAGCGTTTGAATTCATGGACGGCTACGAGACCTTCTGGGCCTATATCCCCCACTTNGTCCATTCGCCCTTTTATGTCTATGCCTACGCCTTCGGCGACGGCTTGGTAAACGCGCTGTACGCAGTCTACGAGGAAGGCGAGCCGGGTTTTGAGGACAAGTATTTCGATATGCTGAAAGCGGGCGGATCNAAGCACCACAAGGAGCTTCTGGCCCCCTTCGGGCTTGATGCCTCTGACCCCGCGTTCTGGGATAAGGGCCTGTCGATGATTTCGGGNTTCATTGATGANCTGGAAGCGATGGAGGATTGATCCGGCGGGAAGGCATAAGAGTTTAATGCCTTCGGCGAGGATTTAAGACCATTTGGAAATNGANCGGGGCGGTGCAGATGCAGCGCCCCGTTTTGCTTTTGGCTATTTCAGCTGGCTGTCTTTGCTGCCGCGCCGNTTGATGCCACCGCGNGCCTGCGCCAGACCGTCCCGTTCGCGCACGCAATCAATGCAGAGCTTTACGCCCGGCAAGGCTTGGCGGCGCGCNTCGGGGATCGGTTCTTCGCATTCGGCGCAATGGGTGCGGCTTTCGCCCTGAGGGGCCTTGCGCGCCTTGAGGCGGGCCAGNTCATCGTTGATCGACGCTTCGATCTGTTCACTGACAGCGCCGTCTTTCGCCCATCCTCCGGCCATGATCATCCCCCTTGNGTGTTACNCNTTATAGNTAGGGCGCANGNNCNAAGGCTCAACCCCCGGCGGCAAAGGCCATATCCGTCATGCGTTGCGTGCCGCGGCTGAATTCAAGCGGACAGGGATAGGCCGTGCCCTCGGTCACTGACGCGCCAAAGTTTTCNACCTGCTGCACATAGTGGTTCANGCCGGGNAAGCGTTCGACGGTGGTGCTGTTCTGTGNGGTCTCNAGATGCAGCTCGGCTTGGGAATAGACCGTCGGGTTGAACGGGCAGNTCAGACGCAGGATNCCTTTTTCGCCGTGAATAACGACCTGCTGAAACGGGAACATACGCATGGACACNGTTGCGGANAGGTCAAACCCGTCGAAGCGGGCCGCGACCTGCGCGAAGACATCGACATCGTTTTCATAGTCGATCTTGGCATGGGAGATCGCGGTCGGCTCTTGCCCCGTGACGAAGCNGGTGCAGCCGAAGGCATANGTACCGATGTCCGGCAGCACGCCNCCACCNGCCTTGGGGTCGTTNCGGATGTTGCCGGTATCGTCGTTGAAGAACGAGAAGTTGACCGCCACGTGGCGCAGCCGCCCCAGNCTGCCCGATTGCACGATCTCTCGGGCGCGTATCCATTGGGGGTGATGGACGATCATNAAGGCTTCGGCCGCCAGCAGGCCCGTGGAATCGCGTGCGGAGATCAACTGATCATAGTCTTTCGCCTGCATCGCCATCGGCTTTTCACATAGGACATGTTTGCCCGCCTTCAGCGCCTTGAGCGACCATTCCACATGCAAATGGTTGGGCAGCGGGATATAGACCGNGTCGATATCCGGATCGGCGAGCAGCGCCTCGTAGCTACTGTGCACTGCAAGCTGCGGGGCAAAGGCCTGAAAGGGCGCGGCTTTGTCAGGATGAGATGTGGCGAGGGCAACCAGTTCGGCCCCTTTCGCCGCGTGGATGGCCGGGGCCATCTGTTCTTGTGCGAATTGGGCAGCCCCGAGGATGCCCCAGCGTAGCGTTTTCATCGTGATCCCCTGATGTTTGGNGTCGCGCGACTGTAGGGGGAGCCGCGGCAGATCATCAAGGGGCGCATAAAAAATCCCCGCAAAGCGACGCGCCTTGCGGGGATCAATGTTCAAAACCGTGGCTGGCGATCAGGCGGTGCCCATCAGACCTTTTTCACGGGCCAGATCACGCATGCGTTTTTGCAGTTTNTCAAAGGCACGCACCTCGATCTGGCGGATACGCTCGCGGCTGACGNCGAATNCTGGCNGCNCAGATCTTCGAGCGTGACGGTTTGGTCCGACAAGCGGCGTTGAGTCAGGATGTCCTTCTCGCGGTCATTGAGCACATCCAGCGCCTCTGCCAGCATCTCGCGGCGGGTTTCCAACTCGTTCCGCTCCTCGTAATCGGTGGCCTGGTCGGCGTCTTCGTCTTCCAGCCAGTCCTGCCACTGCATCGTCCCCTCGCCTTCGGAGCCGACNGTGGCGTTCAAGGACGCATCNCCGCCCGACATACGGCGGTTCATGGAGATGACTTCGGTTTCNGTCACNCCAAGGTCCGTCGCGATACGTTTGACGTTNTCGGGGTGCAGATCGCCNTCTTCCAGCGCGCCGATGCGGTTCTTGGCCTTGCGCAGATTGAAGAACANTTTCTTCTGGCCCGAGGTCGTGCCCAGTTTCACCAGCGACCAGGATCGCAGGATATATTCCTGGATCGAGGCGCGGATCCACCACATGGCGTAGGTCGCCAGACGGAAGCCTTTTTCGGGGTCGAAGCGTTTGACCGCCTGCATCAGGCCGACGTTGGCTTCTGAAATCACCTCTGCCTGCGGCAGACCGTAACCGCGGTAGCCCATGGCGATCTTGGCCGCCAAACGCAGGTGCGAGGTGACCATGCGATGCGCGGCTTCGGTGTCTTGNTCTTCGACCCACCGTTTGGCGAGCATGTATTCTTCTTCCGGCTCCAACAGGGGAAACTTGCGGATTTCCTGCATATAGCGGTTCAATCCGCCTTCCGGTGTTGGCGCTGGCAGATTTGCGTAATTAGCCATCTTTGTCCCTTTCCCCAATTTCCGGGGCCCATGTTATTTGGATTAACATAGATATGGAGAGGGCCCCGCTCCGTTTCAAGTGTCCAGCCTAACGCATGGGACGGTGAATTGGGCCCAATAATCCTTAAAAAACCGTTTTACTACAGGTCGATCACACAACTGTGCACTAGGGCANGTNGTAGCCNANGGCNCCGAGCAGGTCAGTCATATCGCCGGGCAGCGGCGCTTCGAAGCGNACGTAGTCGCCCGTGACCGGATGATCGAACCCCANTACCGCCGCATGCAGGGCCTGGCGCGGAAAGCTGCGCACCGCTTCGGCGGCGGCGTCCGANACCGCGCCNTTTGCGAGCTTGCGTTTGCCNCCGTAGGTCGGNTCGCCCACCAATGCGTGACCGGCATGGGCCATATGCACCCTGATCTGATGGGTACGGCCGGTTTCAAGCCAGCANTCCATCAGCGCCAGAACCTCTGGATTNCCAAGCCGNGCAACGGTGCGCGCACGGGTCACGGCGTGGCGGCCGCCCTGAAAGAACACGGCCTGACGCTGGCGGTCGGTACGGTGACGCGCCAGCTGCGTGGTGAGCTTGAGGATATTGCCCGGCTCGAAGCTGGCCCCCTTCACCCCCCGNAGGCGCGGATCGTTGGCATCCGGCACGCCGTAGACCAAGGCCTGATAATAGCGTTCAACGGTGTGTTTCTCGAACTGTTTGGCCAGCCCGTGGTGGGCTGCGTCAGACTTGGCGACAACCAGCAGACCCGAGGTATCCTTGTCGATCCGGTGCACGATNCCNGGNCGTTTCATGCCGCCCACCCCCGACAGGTCATCGCCGCAATGCGCCAGCAGCGCATTGACCAACGTCCCCGACGGGCTGCCCGGCGCAGGGTGAACCACCATGCCTGCGGGCTTGTTGATCACGATCAGATCCGCGTCTTCAAANACGACCTCCAACGGGATTTCCTCGGCGAGGATNTGACTGNCTTCGGCCTCTTCCACATCGACGGTNATCTGCTGCCCCGCTTCGGCNCGNCTGCGCGGNTCGGTTNCCACTGTTCCGTCAACCNGCACGGCCCCTTGTTCCAGCAAACGCCCCAGNCGTGTNCGCGACAGGTTCGCATCCTCTGGCACATCGCGCGCAAGCGCCTTATCAAGGCGAGGTGGCGGGCTGTCCGCGATGGTAAACGTAATTTGACGGTGCGACATGACTGATCCTTCCGAGCCCCCGAACATCAAATTCCTGCGGCGGCTGGTGACGGTGCTGACCGCCACAATGATTTTCGGCCTTCTAGTCGTGATCGGGCTACTTGTCATCCGNTTCTCGAACAAGAGCCCCGATTTACCGGCCTCTATCACCCTGCCCGACGGCGAAAAAGCGGTGACCTTCACCCAAGGCCCCGACTGGTATGCTGTGGTGACACAGGAAGATGTGATTCTGATCTTTGACCGGATGACAGGCGAGCTGCGTCAGAGCGTCACGATCGAGTAACGCG
Organism: Sulfitobacter sp. TMED3; assembly: GCF_002167505.1. Taxonomy (NCBI): domain Bacteria; kingdom Pseudomonadati; phylum Pseudomonadota; class Alphaproteobacteria; order Rhodobacterales; family Roseobacteraceae; genus Sulfitobacter; species Sulfitobacter sp. TMED3. The sequence continues at coordinate 34,407 of NZ_NHBI01000034.1, forward strand.
CGCAGCCTATGCGCCACAGNGCCGAGGCANGGCGCACGAAAACATCACGCCCATCAGACATGTGGTCTTTTTTNGGGGGGGGAGTGGTACCACCTCCTGGTCTCGAACCAGGGACCTCCTGATCCACAATCAGGCGCTCTAACCAACTGAGCTAAGGCGGCACTGCGGTCGATCTAGCGTTCATGAAAAAGGAATGCAAGCANATATCCGTCGCAAACTTCGATTTGTNCTGTCNCANGTGAGAATGGCAAAACTTGCCATTTCNAGCGCCGCAGGGTACGGGACCTGACACAGTTTCGGAGAAACCTCATGGGCATCGACACAGAACGCGACATTGAAGCCAACCTGCAAATCGGGCCAACCGATAAGGGCATGGTCCGGCTGTTCATCGAAGCGGAAGGCGGGATCGAGATCCCGATGGATTTCACCACGGATGAAGCCGTTGAAATCGCGGAAGAGATTATGGCCGCAGCCCATCGNGCGGGCAAAGCTGGCAAGAACAAGCGCTAAGGCACGTTGCCCGGTTGGGATGGGGGGGGCCAGCCCCCGCCGCGCCTTTGCGCGGCACCCCCCGGGATATTTTCCATTTGGAATATTGATGTACCCTAGCCCCACTGCGGCATGGCATGCGGGTCGCGCANCATATGCAGNCTGCGCGCGGCATGGGTGGCAAAGAGATGGGTCATCTTTTTGCGACGCGCGGCAGCCAGTCGGGTTTCCGGCCCCATGCGCACGAGCTCTGCCCCGTAGCTGTCNCCGATAAACAGGCCGGTGTCCTCGGGCAGCAGGTCGACGTCGAAATCCGCATCCACCGCCCAAAAGAACCTGTCGGCCCATTCGAGGTACCCGTCCCATTTGCTGTCGGACATGAAATCGGCACGGCTGGATTTGCATTCGACGATCCAGATCTCCCCCTTGGGACCAAGCGCCATNACATCCACCCGCAGGCCGCGTGTCGGCACCANNTCNTCNACGCTCGCGAAACCGAGTGCGGCAAGCTGGCGGGTCACACCACGGGCAATCAACTGTCCGGGTTGCAAGGNCGGGGCGGTCATCAGGTCNGTCTGGGTCATGGAGGCAATATGAACAATTCATGAACATCAGGCAAGCGCTTGGTAATCCGCAGCGCGCAACCTATCTAGTTCAAAAGAAAACAGGGTGGGCATATGGCGCGCGACGGCGAAAACTCGACACATCAACAGCGCGGCATCCGCTATGCGCGCGAACTCGAAGGGCATCTGGGNTGGCTCGATACGTTTTCGGGCACAGCGCTTGGGGTGCTGGCGGTGGCGTCGGGCATCTACACCTATCTTGGGGTGTCGTCCTTGCTGGATGACAACGGGGCGATGTCGGCCTTTGCCGCGATCGCCTATTCCGCTGCTGTTTCCGTGGGCATCTTTGTGTTCTGGTCCTATATGCTGCGCCTGTTTCCGGCGGTGCGCAGCGCCCGTGCGCGGGTCGGGCTGTTGGGGGCCATGTCGTTGGGAAGCGTCGCGATCATCGCCATGTCGAGCTGGCTGAACGCCGCCGCCCTTGCCGGATCTGCAGCGGTGGAACAGCATCTGGCCGAGACCGTGCAGGATTACCAAGGCTCGCTAGAGCGCGCGCATGAGATCACCCTTTCCGCCCAAGGCTTGGAGCGGGACGTTGCCCGTGTGCGTCAAAGCTTCGAGGATCTGAGCGAACAGGAGGCCACGGGCGGGCTGTCGGGCTTGGCAGGGCGTGGTGCCGTGTTCCGCGTGCTGCGTCAGAAATCGGCAGAGCTGTCGGGGCTGGAGGCGCAGATCGCCACCCAGACCCCCCTGGTCAATGACGCCTTTGTCGAGGGCAACCAGATCCTCAGCCGGATGCGCGCGCTGACGGTCGAGCCCGGTCCGGTGGAAGCGCGATCGGTCGAATTTTCCGAACAGGCCGTACGGCTTGCCGGGTTGATCACGCGCTTGCGGCAACTGTCAGTCGCCCCGCTGGTCGAGCGCGCCGCGCAGGATCTGTCGGCCTCTGTCGTGCTGCCCGAACTGGATGGCAGCAGTGTCGAGGTGCGGGGCAATCAGGCCTCGACCATCAGTGCCGTGCTTGAGGTTCTGGCCCAACGTGCCGCCACACTGGAGCGCGCGGCCCAAGACGTGCTGGCCATGGCCCCGCCAACAGAGACGACCTACACCCCGATTTCCAGCGCCGATGCGGTGATCAAATACGCGCGCAACTTCGTGCCCTCTTGGGCTGGCGCGATTGCCATTGATCTGTTGCCCGCCGTGCTGGTCTTCATTCTCGCCATCACCCAAGGCGCGATCCGCGAAGGTCGCGAGGGCAGCGCGATCGAGGAAACACTCACCCTTGCCGAACTGCGGGCCGCGGTGCTGGCAATGCGTGACATGGATGCGGCGATGAAGGGCACATCTGTTGATGAGGACGCGCATGAAGACCGCGATGAAAGCGCGCCCCATGATATCGTGACCGAGAATCCTGCCCTTAGCACGCCTTCGAAAACCACATGAAACTGCGACGTGATCCTTCCAAACGCCCACCCGTGGCACGGGTTCTGGGCGGCGTTCTGATCTTTCAGCTGGGGTTGGCGGGGCTGCTTTTTTGGGGCGATCTGGACGAGGGGCTGCGCCTGCCCGGCTTTGGCCCGCGTGCCCCTGGGCTGACCGAACCCACGCGCCCCGGCGACCAGACCCGCCGGTTTCAACCCGACCGCGCCCGCCCCGGCGGCCGCCCCATGCCGGATACGCCCCTGCCCGAACGGCTGACCCTGTCCGTGGTCGAAGGCGGCGCCCGCGTGCTGCTGGAAGGGGGCATTATGGCGGGTGATGCCGAACGCATCGAGAAACAGATCACCGCACTTGATCCCCAACCCAAGGGCGTGATCCTGAATTCGCCCGGTGGGTCGGTCAGCGACGCGCTGCGTCTGGGGCGGTATCTGCGGGATGCTGAGCTCACGACCGCCTTGCGCAGTGGCGATATCTGCTATTCCGCCTGCCCCTATCTATTGGCCGCAGGCACCAGCCGCGACGTGCCAGAGGATGCCTCTGTCGGGGTGCACCAGCATTTCTTCGGTGAAAGCACCCTGCTCCCCGCGTTTGTCGCGGTGGAGGACATCCAGCGCGGCCAAGGCGAGGTCATGACCTATCTGGATCAGATGGGCATCGACCCGCTGGTCATGCAGCACGCGCTGGTCACGCCGCCCGATGAAATCTATCTGCTGCTGCCCGAAGAGCTGACCCGCTACCGCTTTGTCGAAAACACCGAGCCAAGCTAGAATACCCCTTGTCGCAGGCTATGGTCGCGCCTACTTAACGGGGGTGACGGGTTCTGCCCTGTTTGTAAAAGTTACATTCCAGTGGCCTTAAGCAAATCCGAGGGAGCTGGCTCTGTTCGAGCCCTGGTTCGTTTATCTGGCGCCCACCTGTACATACAGGTCCTCGGGAATATAGAACAGAACGGCAGCGGTGGTCCCGTCACACTTTCCCGACAATATCAGCCCGAAAATATCAGGTCTTTCGCTGGTCCGTCGCTGCCGACCAAAGACGATGATCTGAGCCTGTCCGGCTCAGAACTCTTCCGGACGGGCTTCGCGGGCCATATGATCCAGAACGGCGTTCACGAACTTCGGCTCGTCGCCCCCCTCAAAGAATGCACGGGCCACGTCGACATATTCGTTGATCACAACCCGCGGCGGCGTTTCCTGCGCGCGCAGCTCGGCACCGGCGGCGCGGAACAGGGCACGCAAAGTAGGGTCGATCCGCGCGATGGCCCATTTAGCCACCAGCGCACGGTCGGTCATCTGGTCAATCGCCGCCTGATAGTTCACCGCCGTCTCAAGCAGGTCTGCAAAATGCCGGATGTCACCATCGATCATTTCCTGACCGTCGTAAGTGGCGCCAAAGCGATGCTCAAGGAACTCCTTGCGCACGGTGTCAAAGCTTTGCGAGGAATGCTCCATCTGGAACAGGGCCTGCACGGCATAAAGCCGTGAAGCTGATTTCATCTTGCGTTTTTGATTGCCCGAAAGGCCGGCGGAGGATGTCATGCTGTCTTGGGTCCGTCATTGTCGCCCGCCATCAGATATTCATCCGAGCGCGGCTTGAAACCGATGTCTTTGCGAATGTCGCCCCACTTACGGCTCAGCGCGATCAGATGCAAGGCCGCAGCTGCCGCACCGCCCCCCTTGTTTTGCCCCGCCGGATCAGCGCGCACGGCGGCCTGTTCGTGGTTCTCGACGGTCAGGATGCCGTTGCCGATACAGATGCCCTGCAACCCCATCAGCTGCAAGGCGCGGCTGCTGTCATTGCACACCGTCTCGTAATGCGTCGTCTCGCCGCGGATGACACAGCCAAGCGCCACGTAGCCGTCAAAATTGCTCTTGCGGTCAGAGATACCGATGGCGGTCGGGATTTCCAGCGCGCCGGGCATTTCCACCACGTCCCATTCAGCCCCGGCGGCCTCGAGCTCTGCCTTGGCGCCTTTCAGCAAGCCCTCGGCGATGTCCGAGTAATAGGGCGAAATGACGATCAGAACCTTGACCGGCGTGTCAAAGCGCGGCGTGGTCAGCGTCGTATGATTTCCAGCAGCCATTGCATTTACTCCTGCGTGATGGGGCGCGTGCCCACGATGCTAAGGTCATAGGCGTCCAGCCCCAGATAGCGCGTATCGGGGTTATCCGTCAGCAAAATCAGCTTGTGCAACCCAAGGCTCGCCATGATCTGCGAGCCAAGGCCGGTACGTTTGACGGTACGGGGGCGATCATCCTCTTCGTCCTCGAAACGCAACCGCGGGTCGGGGTCGCGGAACAACAGCACCGCGCCGCGGCCTTCGTCTGCGATGATCTGCATCGCGCGGGGCAATTCGTCGGCGGGGCTTGGCCCGAGGCCCAGAATATCCTCAAGCGCGTTGATCGCATGGGTGCGAACCAGAACCGGAGCATCCGTCGTGATATCGCCCTTGGACAGGACCACATGATCGGTGCCGCTGATCTCGTCGGTGAAAATCTGCATCTTCCAGTCGCCCCCATAGGCAGAGGTCACAGTGCGGCTGTCGCGCTCCACCAGCAGGTTGTCATGCTTGTGGCGATAGGCGATCAGATCGCTGATCGTGCCGATCTTCAAGTCGTGCTGCTGACAGAATGCAACCAGATCCGGCAGGCGGGCCATGGTGCCGTCTTCCTTCATGATCTCGCAGATCACACCGGACGGATGCAGCCCCGCAAGACGCGAGATATCGACGGCAGCCTCGGTGTGGCCCGCACGGACCAGGACACCGCCATCGCGTGCGCGCAGCGGAAACACATGCCCCGGCGTGGCGATATCCACCGCGCCTTTATCCTCGTCGATGGCGACCTTGACGGTCAGCGCACGGTCGGCGGCGGAAATACCGGTGGTCACCCCCTCGCGTGCTTCGATCGATACGGTAAAGGCCGTCTCGTGGCGGGCAGAGTTATTCACTGCCATCATCGGCAGACCCAGCGTGTTGACCCGTTCCTCGGTCATCGGCAGGCAGATCAGCCCGCGCCCGTGGGTGGCCATAAAGTTGATCGCATCCGCATCCGCGAACTGCGCGGGGATTACCAGATCGCCTTCGTTCTCGCGGTCTTCGTGGTCGACCAGCACGAACATGCGACCCTGACGGGCCTCTTCGATGATCTCTTCGATGGGCGCGATGGCATCCGCCAATTCAGCCTCGACCGGTCCGGGCGTTTCAAATTGCATGGGGTCACCTCAATCCTTGTTGCATTGGCACATACCCCACCCCACGCGCCTTTGCCAGAGCAGGGCCGCCCCCCTCCCTGCTTCATTTTGCCAAATAAACTCAATTCCGCACCGTCACCGCGCGCGGCGGTCCGCGTTAAGCGCCGAAATAGCGCGCGGCCTCCACATAGCCCGCCGCCTTGCTTGCAGTGGCCCAGTCCCGTTCCAATCCGGTGTCGCCGATGATCAGCACCTGATCGCCGACCAGTTTGCGCCCTTGAACCACCTGCCCCAGATGATCGCGCATCGCGCTCCAGCTGTCGGTGAACTTGGGGGCCTCGGCCACATGGTCCAGAACGGGATTCGCCTGTGCCACACAGTCGGGCCGCAGCGGGCGATGTACCAGCGCCAGCTTTTGGGCGCGCTGCACCTTGTCCAGCACCTCGGCCTCGCGCAGGGGGATATGCGGTGCCCCCGCACGGACCACCCGCAGCGCATTGGACGAGAACAGCAGCGCCAGAATATCGCGCCCCGTGGCCTGACGGATCGCGGCATAGGCCTTGTAGTCCAACCCCAACTCGCGGGCGCGCGCCACGCGCATCTTGACGACCATCAGCGGGATCGCTGAAGGCATCGCCGCCTCGCGTGCCTTTTGCCACTGGAAAGCGCGCCACTTCTGGCCGCGCTCAAGGCTGGGGCCCTGATTATGTCCGATCCCCGCGATCATGACATTTCTGCCAGCCGCGCAACATAGCGGGCCAATGTGTCGATCTCCAGGTTGATGCGGTCCCCGATAGCGACATCACCCCATGTGGTCACCTCTTTGGTGTGGGGGATAAAGTTGATGCCGAAATCGCAGCCGTCGACCTCGTTCACGGTCAGCGAGGTGCCGTTCAGCGCGACAGAGCCTTTGGGGGCAATGAAACGCGCCAGGTCTTCGGGCGCGCGCAGGGTCACGCGGGTGCTGTCGCCCTCGTCGCGCAGCGCCACCACTTCGGCCACGCCATCGACATGGCCCGACACGATATGCCCGCCCAACTCGTCCCCGACCTTCAGCGCGCGTTCAAGGTTCAGACGGCGTCCGACCTCCCATGCGCCAAGGTTGGTCTTGTCCACCGTCTCGGCGCTGATCTGCACCTCGTACCAATCGGCCCCCAGATCCACCACGGTCAGGCACACGCCATCACTGGCGATAGAGGCCCCCATGTCGATGCCGCTGGTATCATAGCCCGTTTCGATCCGCGCGCGCAGGTCGCCTTGCTGTTCAAGCTTGGTGATCTTTCCGATGTCCGTGATAATGCCTGTAAACATGCGCCTGCCTCTTCTATACTGGTCGCTACCGAAGTAGACCTCTGCCCGCAGCATGACAAGTCCACAGACACGCCACATTTTCGCCGGTATCCGGTGTTTGTCTGCCCGATGACCAAGATAAACCGAAAGCAACCGATGAACGCCGCAGCACCCCGTGAACGGGTCTTCCTTTTCCTGCAAGGGCCGCATGGCCCCTTCTTCAACCGTCTGGGCAAGATGCTCCGTCTGGCGGGGGCGCAGGTCTGGCGTGTGGGGTTCAATGCAGGCGATCGGGCCTTCTGGTTCCACCCGCGCAGCTATATCCCGTTCCGCGGCACGGCTGACACGTGGAAAGACACCTTTGTTGCGCTGCTCGCCGACAAGGGTGTCACAGATATCGTGCTTTATGGCGACACCCGCCCGATCCACGCCCAAGCCGTGGCCGAAGCCAAGGCCCGCGGGCTGACCGTGCATGTCTTTGAAGAAGGCTACATGCGCCCCTATTGGGTCACCTATGAACGCGGCGGGTCCAACGGCAATTCCCGGCTGATGGACATGTCCATCGAACAAATGCAGGCAGCACTGGCCAATTCGGATATGGAGGCCCCCCTCCCCCCCGGTCATTGGGGTGATATGCGCCAGCATGTGTTCTATGGCGCGCTCTATCACTGGTTTGTGCTGTTCCGGAACGGCGACTACCGTAACTTCCGCCCGCATCGGAGCTTGCCGGTGACCAAGGAGTTCAAGCTGTACCTCAAGCGGCTGCTACTGATGCCCGCGCTGGCGCTGGACCGGCTGATCGCAACGCTGCGTATCCGGCTGGGCGGCTTCCCCTACCATCTGGCGCTGCTGCAGCTGGAGCATGACAGCTCGTTCCAGGAACACTCCCCCTTCGAGACGATGACCGATTTCCTGACCGTGGTGCTGGAAGGTTTCGCCAAGGGCGCGCCGCGTCACCATCATCTTGTTGTGAAGGCCCATCCGCTGGAAGACGGCCGCGCGCCTCTGCGCCGCGTGGTCAAACAGGTGGCGCGGGATCTGGGTGTCGCAGACCGGGTGCATTTCGTGCGCGGCGGCAAGCTGGCGCAGCTGCTCAACGATGCCCGCACGGCCGTGACCGTGAACTCCACCGCCGGTCAGCAGGTGCTGTGGCGCGGAATTCCGCTCAAGGTGTTTGGCAGCGCCGTCTATGCGAAACCCGAATTCGTCTCGGACCAGCCGCTGGCGCAATTCTTTGCCGCCGCCTCGCGCCCCGATAACAAAGCCTACAAGGATTATCGCCGGTATTTGCTGGAAACCTCGCAGGTGCCGGGCGGATTTTATGCGGCACGCGCGCGCACACAGTTGATGCGGCAAGTGGTCGATATGATGCTTGCCCCCGAAGACCCCTACGACGCGCTAGAGCTGGGAACCGCGGCACCAAGGCAACAGTTGCGGGCCGTCACCTGAGCGTTTTTCGCCCCGACAGTAGCTTTTCGATCCGATCTGCGCTAAGCCGATGATAATTACGCCGAAAAAATCGGCGAATTCGAGGCAGAACAAGAACAGGTCGAGGAGACCGGGCAGTGAAATCCGTACCCTTCCGGTGGGCGCGTCCCATCGCATTACTTGCGGCTATGGCCGTGGTATCTTCATGTGGCCTTCCGCAGGTTGGCCCGAACAAACGTCAGATCTTTGCCGGATCGGTCCAGAAGGAAGGCGACGCATTTGTTGTCGCCGTCAACGACCGTGTAACCCGCGCCACCGCCGTCGCCCCCGCGCTTGGCTTTAGCCCGGGGTTCATCAACGCCGGTCAGCTTGGGTCGGATACGATCAACCCCGGTGATACGCTGGGGCTGACGATCTGGGAAAACGTCGATGATGGCTTGCTGGCGGCCCAAGGGGCCAACGCCACCGTGCTGGAAGAAGTGCAGGTCGACGGATCGGGGTTCATCTTTGTGCCCTACGCGGGCCGGATCAAGGCCGCTGGCAATTCCCCCGAAGCGATCCGCCGCATCATCACCAACAAACTGTCCGAACAAACGCCGGACCCACAAGTTCAGGTGCGCCGTCTGGCCGGTGACGGGGCGACCGTGTCGCTTGTCGGCTCTGTCGGTGCGCAGGGTGTCTATGCGATTGAACGCCCGACGCGCACGCTTGCCACCATGCTGGCGCGTGCCGGTGGTGTGACCATCACCCCCCAGATCGCGCAGGTCACCGTGCTGCGTGGCAATCAGCGGGGCAAAATCTGGCTTGAAGATCTTTACAGCCACCCAGAGCTCGACATCGCCCTGCGCGGCGGGGATCGCATCCTGATCGAGGAAGACACACGGTCCTTTGTGGCCCTTGGTGCCACCGGCGCGCAGCAGAAAGTCCCGTTCGAGACCAAGAACCTGTCGGCGCTTGAAGGCATCGCACAGGTCGGCGGCTTGAACGCGGGCACCGCTGACCCGACAGGTGTTTTCGTCTTCCGCAACGAACCCGAAGCGGTCGTGGCACAGGTTCTGGGCCGCAATGACCTGCAAGGCGCACAGCGCATGGTCTATGTGCTTGACCTGACCAAGCCCAACGGCATGTTCATGGCCCGCGATTTCGTGATCCGTGATGGCGACACGCTCTACGTCACCGAAGCCCCCTTCACCCAATGGAGCAAGGTCATCTCCTCGATCACGGGGTCGGCCAGTTCGGTCAACAACCTGTCGTCGCTCGCGTCGAGCAACTGATCTGGACCGATGGCTTTAGGGCCTGAAATATACGACACACCCGCCGCCGGTTCCCCACGGGACCGGCGGCTTTTTGTGTTTAACGGCGGTTTCATCTCCAACCGGCGGGTGCGGCGCATCTTGCAGCTGTCGGGCTATAGCCTGCATCTGGGCATGCCGCGCGACGGCGATGCCATCGCTGTCTGGGGCAATGCAGGCACCGCGCATCGTGGGTTGGCCGTTGCAACAAAAAAAGGGCTGCCCGTTGTCCGCGTCGAAGACGCGATGCTGCGGTCGCTGTTTCCCGGTCGCGCAGGCGAGCCGCCGCTGGGGCTCCTGGTCGATCACAAGGGGCTGCATTTCGATCCGGCACAGCCCTCCGAGCTTGAGGACATCCTGACCAGCCACCCGCTGGATGACACGGCTTTGCTGGACCGTGCGCGCGGTGCCATACACCGCATCACGGAGGCGCATCTGACCAAATACAGCGGGTTCGACACCGCGCACCCCGCACCGGATCCCGGCTATGTGTTGGTGATCGACCAGACCTTGGGAGATGCGTCGGTCGCGGCATCGGGCGCGGACCGGTCGCGGTTCCTTGAGATGCTGGTTTTTGCCCAGCAAGAGAACCCCGGCGCGCGGATCATCATCAAGACCCATCCCGAAACCGCAAAGGGCTATCGCAGAGGTCATTTCGGGCCTCAGGACGCCAACGACCGCATCACCCTGCTGACCGCCCCCATCAGCCCCTGGACCCTGTTTGAAGGGGCCGTGCGTGTCTATACCGTGTCTTCGCAAATGGGGTTCGAGGCGATCTTTGCAGGCCACAAGCCCCGGGTCTTCGGGCAGCCCTTCTATGCGGGCTGGGGCCTGACCGAAGACGAATTCCCCGTGCAGCGGCGACAACGCGTGCTGACCCGTGCGCAGCTTTTTGCAGGAGCGATGATCCTTTATCCAAAATGGTACGATCCGCACCGTGACTGCCTGTGTGATCTGGAAACCGTGATAGAGGCGATGGCCGCGCAGACCCGGGCCTGGCGCGAAGACCACCGGGGCTGGGTCGCTTCTGACATGCGCCTGTGGAAACGTCAGCCCTTGCAGCGTTTCTTTGGCCGCTGGTCGCCGGTGACCTACCAGAATGACCCAAAGGCCGCCCGCGCCACAGGCAAGCCCTGGATGGTCTGGGCCTCGAAAGCGACGCAGGCCCATGCCGGTGCCCTGCGGATCGAAGACGGTTTCCTGCGCTCGCGCGGATTGGGGGCCGATCTGGTGCCGCCCCTGTCGCTGGTCTGCGATGATCTGGGTATCTACTATGACCCGCGCAGCCCCAGCCGGCTGGAACAGCTGATCACGTCGCGCGCCAAAATGCGCCCCGACCAGTCGCGCCGCGCGGCACGGTTGATTGCGGCGCTGCGCGACGCGGTGCTAAGCAAGTATAACCTTGGCGGTGGTGGCGATCTGGACGCCCTGCCCGCCGGACGGCGCATTCTGGTACCGGGTCAGGTGGAGGACGACGCGTCTATCCGTGCGGGCACCGATGCGGTATCCACCAATCTGGCGCTGCTACAAGCCGCGCGCACCGCACATCCCGACGCCGTGATCCTGTACAAGCCCCATCCCGATGTAGAGGCTGGGCTGCGCCGCGGCGCGATTGACGCAGGCGGGCTGGCGGACCGTGTGCTGCCCGATGCCGACCCCATCGCCCTGCTGGCGCATGTGGATGAGGTTTGGACCATGACATCGCTGCTGGGGTTCGAGGCCCTGCTGCGCGGCGTCAAGGTGGTGACCTTAGGTGCCCCCTTCTACGCGGGCTGGGGGCTGACCGAAGACCGCGGCGATATCCCGGCGCGGCGAAGGGCAGAGGTGAGCATCGAAGGTTTGGCGCATGCCGCCCTGATAGATTATCCACGGTACTTTGATCCGCGCAGCGGCACCGCCTGCCCGGTCGAGGTGGTGGTGGAGCGGTTGGCTTCGGGTGATCTGCCGCGGCGCGGGGTGGCGAACCGGGTGCTGGCGAAGCTGCAGGGCGTGTTTGCCACACAGGCGCATTTGTGGCGGCGGCGATAGTACAGCGGGGCAAGCCCATGTGCCGGTCAGAGGCGGGGGCCAGCCCCCGCGCCCCCGGGATTTTAAGCCATTTGGAAGGGGTTAGGCGGGCGTGTTGCTGCGGGCCCAGATGTGGAGGAGGTCGGGGCCGATGCGCGAAGTTTCGGTCAGGGTGAAGCGCGGGGCCTGTGCCAGACGTTGAAGCTGCAGCGGCGCGATGGCGGGCAAGCCGTCCGCGCCAAGGGCCAGACCCGCCGTAAACCCGACGAGTTGATCCACGAGATCCGCCTTTAGCAGCGTCGCAGCTAGTCCGCCGCCGCCCTCGCAGAAGATGCGTGTCAGACCGTGGCGGCCAAGCTGCTGGAGCATGTCATCGGCGTCGATCTGGCCCATCTTTGGTGCGCAAGAGATCAGCGTCGCGCCAAGGCTTTCCCAGGTCCCGATCAGCTCTGCCGGGGCCTTGGGGCCGTGGCAAAGGATCAGGGGGATGTCATTGGCGGTTCTCGCGAGCGTGCCATTCAGCGGGATGTCCAGCCCGTTTGACACAACAATCCGTGTCGGCTGCCGCGTGGAGCCAAGGTCGCGCACGGTCAGGCTGGGGTCATCCTGCCGCGCCGTGCCACCACCCACCATGACCGCATCATGGCGGCTGCGCATAGCATGAACCACGCGGCGGGCGGGCGCGGCTGTGATCCACTGACTTTCGCCCGACGCGGTGGCAATGCGACCGTCAAAGCTGTTCGCGAGCTTGAGCGTCACCATCGGGCGGCCTTCGTCGACACGCAGGAAAAAGCCCAAGTGATCCGCGCGGGCTTCATCCTCGAGCACGCCTACGTCAACGATAATGCCCGCCGCACGGAGGATCGCAATGCCCTTGCCGCTGACGCGTGGATCGCTGTCGGTGCAGGCGATCACCACGCGCGCAGGCTTGGCGGCGACAAGAGCATCGGCGCAGGGCGGCGTCTTGCCGGTATGGGCGCAGGGTTCGAGGGTGACATAGACCGTCGCCCCCTGTGCCGCAGGCCCGGCCTGACGCAGCGCTTGGGGTTCCGCATGGGGCGTGCCGCCCGGCTGGGTCCAGCCACGCCCGACAATGCGGCCTTGTTGCACGATGACGCAGCCGACGGCGGGATTGGGCCAGACAGCCCCCTGCCCGCGCCGGCCCAGCGACAAGGCCAGCGCCATAAAGCGCGCGTCGTCAGACATACTTATTCGTCCGCAGGGGTATCGGGCCGCAGTTCCTGCACGAATTTATCGAAATCATCTGCCGCCTGAAAGTTCTTGTAGACGCTGGCAAAGCGGACGTAGGCGACGGTGTCGATGCGGGCCAGTGCCTCCATCACGATCTCGCCGATCTGTTTCGATCCGACATCGGTTTCGCCCATGCTTTCCAAACGGCGCACGATGCCGCTGATCATCTGATCGATCCGTTCGGGATCAATCGGGCGTTTCTGCATCGAGATCCGGATGGAGCGTTCCAGCTTGTCACGGTCGAAATCCTCGCGCTTGCCCGAGGTTTTGACGACAACCAGATCGCGCAGTTGCACCCGTTCATAGGTGGTAAACCGGCCCCCGCAGGCGGGACAGAAACGACGGCGGCGGATCGAAACGTGATCCTCGGCCGGGCGGCTGTCTTTAACTTGGGTGTCGATATTTCCGCAAAACGGGCAGCGCATAGCCGGTCCCCTTATCTTAAACCTGCTCAATAGGGGGTGAAACACCCCCATTCCCCAAAACTATAGGACCAACGCGAGGTTTTGGGTAGGGGCGAAATGCCCATCTATATGTTGTAGCGGGGAAAACTGCCCTGAACTTTGGCTGATACCATGCGTTGTCCCTGCAAGACGACTGACCTGAAAGGAATTCACTATGACCAAGACGCTTTTCATCACCGGAGCCTCAAGCGGGATCGGTGCAGCCACCGCCCGCGCTGCTGCCAAGGCCGGCTGGAACGTCGGGCTTTTCGCCCGCAGCGAAGACAAGCTGAAAGACCTTGCAGGCGAGATCGGGGATCAGGCGCTGGTGCTGACCGGGGACGCCACGCAATACGAAGATCAGGAACATGCCATGAGCCGTCTTGCCCAGAAGTTCGGGCAAATCGATGCTGTCTTTGCCAATGCAGGACGGGGGACATCGCCGGGCGGCACCGAAAAGGGTGACCCGGACGACTGGAAATCGATGATCGATCTGAACGTGATGGGCGCGCTGTATACGGCCCATGCCGCGATGCCATATCTGCGCAAGACCACGGGGCAGTATGTCGTGACCGGTTCCGCCGCAGGACGCCGCCACATCAAGGGGTCGATCTACGGCGCGACCAAGTTCTTTATCCACGGCTTTGCGGGCAACCTCGCCGACGAAATGGCGGAATGGGGCGGGCGCTGTATGGTTGTCTCCCCCGGGATGGTGGACACGGCGTTCTTTGACGAAGCCAAGCCCGACAAGCTGAAACCAGAAGACGTGGCATCGGCCGTGATGCACGCGCTAGAGGCACCGGCCCACGCAGCCGTGCGCGAGGTCCACCTGATGCCGGTGGACTGAATTCAGGCGAAATGCACCGCGATGCGCCTGCTATGGGGCGCGTCGCGGTGTTCGAACAAATAAATGCCTTGCCATGTGCCCAACACCATGCGGCCTGCAACCACGGAGATGCTGAGCGTGACGGGCAGCACTGCCGCCTTGATATGCGCGGGCATGTCATCTGGTCCTTCCAGCGTATGCCGGAGGTAGGACATTGACGGGTCATCCGCAGGCGGCACCAGACGCGAGAAATAGGCCAGCAGATCGCGCTGCACATCCGGGTCCGCGTTTTCCTGAATAAGCAGCGAGGCAGAGGTATGGCGCAGAAACAGTGTCACCAACCCGTCAGAGCGGTGCCCCGATAGCGCCTGATGCACCTGACCCGTCACCTCGTAGAGCCCTTGCCCGCCGGTCTTGACCGTAAACTCGCTATTCATTCCGCCCGCCTTGTGCTGATGCGTCAGGCTAGCCTCAACGCCCGGGCGATTGCAAACCACCGCAGAGCGTGATCCCGTGGCTGATGGTCATGGCCGACCCGGCCTTGGTCAAGGATCCGCCCAGGATCACGACGGGCGACGGGGTCAGCCCCGCGGGATCCAGTGTGAAGGTGACACCACCATCGCCGCCAAAACCACGCGCGCGCGGCTCGCTTACATACAGCTTTTGACTGTCCTGCGCGCCCATTTCGCGCAGCGCATAATCCGCCGCGGCACACCAATGCCCGCGCGCACCAAAGCCGGTGCTGCCGCTGATATGCACGCCGCCCTCGGTCGGTGTGAAAGTCAGACGGTCATTCGGCACATAGGCCTGTGCGAGGGCCGGGGTCGTTGCCAATGCGGCCAGTACGAAAGCGGTGGTCAGGGTTTTCATCGTGGTATTCCTAATTTTCAAAGGTCTTTAAGCTCAAGGATGTAGTCCTTGCAGAACTGGATGGCGTGGCCCACGGGCAGGGCCTGACCCGCGTTGCGCACCGATACCGAATAGGATTTGAACGCAGGCTCCGACAGCTCTGCATCATTCAGGGTAAAGACGACGCCCGTGCGCCCTACCCCGCTGATAGATGGCCCGCGCGGCGACTTGACGTAGATCTCAGCGGCGCTTGGCGTGCCCAGCCCTTCCTCGGCATATTCGGCGGCGGCACACCACATGCCCCGGGCCCCTTCACCATGATCCTCGATCACCTCGAAGGATGCGCCCGACAGCGGGATGACCTGCAGCTCGTTCACCGCTGTAAAGGATTGCGCAAACGCGGCGAGCGGGGCGGCAGAGAGAATGGCGGCAAGGGCAAGACGTTTCATGGCGGCTCCTGTTTGGTGCGTGGTTCACAGATAGGCTGCGCGGCGGGATTTTAAATTCACAGCTTCGAGATCGTCGCTTCAGCGCATGAAAAAAGGCGGGTGCCTGAACACCCGCCTTTCAAAACTCTCGCGATCAGGCGCTTACTGATCGAGGAACGACCGCAGCTTGCGCGACCGGCTTGGGTGCTTGAGCTTGCGCAGCGCCTTCGCCTCGATCTGACGGATACGTTCGCGGGTCACGCTGAACTGCTGGCCGACTTCTTCCAGCGTGTGGTCGGTGTTCATGCCGATGCCGAAGCGCATCCGCAGCACACGTTCCTCGCGCGGGGTGAGGCTGGCCAGAACCCGTGTCGTGGTCTCCTTGAGGTTTTCCTGAATGGCGCTGTCGAGCGGCAGCACGGCATTCTTATCCTCGATGAAATCACCAAGCTGGCTGTCTTCTTCGTCGCCAATAGGCGTTTCGAGGGAGATCGGCTCCTTGGCGATCTTCATCACCTTGCGCACTTTCTCAAGCGGCATCTGCAGCTTCTCGGCCAGTTCCTCCGGCGTCGGCTCGCGGCCAATCTCGTGCAGCATCTGGCGGCCGGTCCGAACCAGCTTGTTGATCGTTTCGATCATGTGGACCGGAATACGGATGGTGCGCGCCTGATCCGCGATGGAACGGGTGATCGCCTGACGGATCCACCATGTCGCATAGGTCGAGAATTTATAGCCGCGACGGTACTCGAACTTGTCGACGGCCTTCATCAGGCCGATGTTCCCTTCCTGAATAAGATCAAGGAATTGCAGGCCACGGTTGGTGTATTTCTTGGCGATGGAGATCACGAGACGCAAGTTCGCCTCGACCATTTCTTTCTTGGCCTGACGGGCCTCTTTCTCGCCCTTCTGAACCTGCTGCACGATGCGGCGGAATTCAGAGATATCAAGACCGACGTATTGACCGACCTGCGCCATATCAGCCCGCAGTTCGTCCACCTTGTCAGAGGACCGTTCGATGAACATCTGCCAGCCGCGACCGGATTTCTCGGCCATCCGCTCCATCCAGTTGGGGTCCAGCTCGTAGCCGCGATAGGCGTCGACGAATTCCTTGCGGTTGATGCGCGCCTGATCAGCAAGCTTCACCATCGCAGAGTCGATCTGCATGATGCGGCGGTTGATGCCGTAAAGCTGGTCGATCAGCGCTTCGATACGGTTGTTGTGCAGGTGCAGGTCGTTGACCAAAGCCACGATCTCGGAGCGGACGCGCTGGTATTCTTCCTCATCGGTCTTCGAAAAGGTGCCGTCCTCGTTCAGGGTNGCCGAAATCCGGCTGTCCTGGATNTGGCTCAACTTGACGTAGTCATCGGCAATGATGTCGAGCGCTTCCAGCACTTGCGGCTTCAGCGCGGCTTCCATTGCGGCCAGCGACATGTTGGCCTGTTCGTCATCATCCTCGTCGTCGTCATCGTTCGAGATCGGGTTGCCGNCGGCGTCAACTTCGCTGGTGCTTTCNGCGGGCTTTGTCTCGGTGCCNGCGGTTGGCACGACCGGAGTCGTTTCTTCTTCGTCGCCCATCTGGGTGCCGAATGTCGCCTCGAGGTCGATGACATCGCGCAGNAAAATGTCTTCGGACAAAAGTTCGTCGCGCCAGATCGTGATCGCCTGGAAGGTCAGCGGGCTTTCACACAGCCCCGCGATCATCGTGTTGCGCCCTGCCTCGATCCGCTTGGCGATGGCAATCTCGCCCTCGCGGCTCAGCAGTTCAACCGANCCCATCTCGCGCAGATACATGCGAACGGGGTCATCCGTGCGGTCCAGCTTTTCGGACGTGCCAGAGGACAGCGCCACATCACGGTTGCTTTCCGTGGTCGCAATTTCNGTCCCGCCCTTGGCGTCTTCTTCTTCGGCTTCTTCGTCCTCGATCACGTTGATGCCCATTTCGGACAGCATCGACATCACATCCTCGATCTGCTCCGAGCTGACCTGGTCAGGGGGCAGAACGGTGTTCAGCTGATCGTAGGTGATATAGCCCTTTTCACGGGCTTCGCCGATCATCTTTTTGACGGCGGCTTGGCTCATATCAAGCGAATGGCCGGCATCCTGGTCGTCAGACTTCGCGTCTTCGTTNGTGTCTTTGGCGGCCATGAAATTTCCTCCAGCGAATGGGTGCGAATCACGTGACGTGATTCGGTTGTTCGAATCATGCGGGGTTCTGGGTGATTCTTAAACCCGTTACCCTGTATTTTGTTAAACATCCCGGCGAAAAAGCCACGCCGGGTTCATTTTTTGTCTTTCGCATCACCCTTCAGGATCGACCCCAGCAATGCGTCAAAAGCGCTGCGTTCGTCCCGGCTGATGTGGGCACCGTTCTCGGCAATGTCGTATTCTGCGGTATCTTCCTGCCCGCTGCGCTGTGCGCGATCAGCGTTGCGTGCCGCTTCGCCCAACCGCCATGTCAGCCCTTCATCCGCGGTGCCGGTCAGATCTTCGACCGCATCGGCAATCTCTTCGTCCAGCCCGCGCACGGCTTCCAGCTTGCCCAGTTCTTCGGCGACAGTCATGCGCGTCTTTTCCAGGTTGCCAGGGCTTCGGATGCAGGGCGTGATGGCTACGTGGCGCTGCGNCAGCATGTTTTCAAGGGTGTACTCCCCCACTGCGTCATAAATCTTTTCGCGCAACACCGCCGGATCGTGATGTACATGGCGCAACATCAAATCGCGGATACGCCCGTGATCAGGATCCTGACANCGCATCGCGGCCAGCCCGTTCTCGAACTCTTCCACCAGCTGCGGACAGCCCAGCAGGGCCATCAGGATCACCGCCTCGCGCAGATGCTCCGTCGCTCCCAGCCCGGCNGCGGTCACCAGAATAGAGGANTTCGCACTAGGGGANGGCCCCTGCGGCGCGGGGGCCCATTTGCCCCCACCGGAGGCGCGCGCGACGGGGCTAAAATCTCTCTTGGCCTTTTGCGGACGGAANAGCTGCCAGCGCAGATCCTTGATTTCCTGGCCATAATGGCTGCGGATCGACGGGTCTTTGATCATCATGATCTTTTCGCGCAGCGCCTTGTCCAACCCTGCCTTACGCTCGGGGCTGTCGAAAACGCGNCCGTCGGTCTCGCGCTGCCANAGCAGACGCACCATNGGCATCGCGTTATCCAGTANCTTTTGCAACGCTGGTGCCCCGTGGGCGCGGAGCAGATCATCCGGATCCTGCCCGTCAGGCATCACGGCAAAACGCAAGGATTGCCCCGCCTCAAGCAGCGGCAGCGCCAGATCGATCAAGCGCATGGCCGCACGTTGNCCNGCCGCATCCCCGTCCAGCGTGATGATCGGCTCGGGCGAGATGCGCCACAACATCTGTAGCTGGCTCTCGGTGATCGCCGTGCCCAAGGGGGCCACCGCCGCACCGAAACCGGCCTGCACCAATGCAATCACATCCATATAGCCTTCGGCCACGATCAACGGCTTGCCTTGCCCTGCGGCTGTCCGCGCATCGCGCACATTGTAGAGGCTGCGGCCTTTGTCAAACAGCTCCGTCTCGGGAGAGTTCAGATATTTGGCGTTGTCATTCGGGTCCATTGCCCGCCCGCCAAAGGCAATCGCCCGCCCCCGGGCATCCCTGATCGGATACATGATCCGGCCCCGGAAAGTATCATAAGGCCGCCCGCCCTTGGACGAAGGCTTGGCCAGCCCCGCCCCAAGGATCAACGCATCCTCGACGTTCTTGGCCTTCAGGTGATCCCAAAGCCCTTGCCACTGGTCCGGCGCGAAGCCGATTTCCCATTGCTCCAAGGCCTGTGGCGTCAGCCCGCGCCCGGCAAGATAGTCGCGCGCGGCCCCTGCCGCAGCGGTGCGCAGCTGCAGCCGAAAATACTGCACCGCCAGTTCCATCACCTCGGCCAGTTGCGTGCGCTTATCCGCCTTCTCCTGCGCGCGCGGGTCTTGTTTCGGCATGGGCATCCCCGCCTCACGCGCCAAAATCTCTACCGCTTCCATAAAGCTGACGTTCTCGGTCTCGCGCACGAAAGAGATCGCGTCCCCCTTGGCGTGACACCCGAAGCAATAATAGAATCCCTTGCGGTCATCGACGTGGAAGCTGGCGGATTTTTCCTGGTGGAACGGGCACGGAGCCCACATATCGCCCTTGCCCTGATTGGACTTGCGCGGATCCCACATCACTTTGCGCCCCACCACCTGTGACAGGCTGGCACGGCTGCGCAGTTCATCCAAAAATCCAGGGGGCAGGCTCATACTGTTTTATATTGGGTCGGCAGGGCCAAAGTCCAGCACCCAAAGCCTGCGCAACGGGCTTCATTTTGCCGGATAAACTCCGGGGGGATCGTCCGTCAGGGCGATGGGGGCTGGCCCCCGTCCTACCGCCCCGACAGGTACTCCGGCACGATCAAACGACGCGCGCGGGCGTCACTGGCCCAAACACATTTCGTTCCAGGCGGCAGAGAGGTCGTTGCCCTTCACGTCGCGCATTTTCATTTCATAGACCCAAGGGGCGACCAGCGGCACAACCGCGTCATAGCGATCGGGCCATTCTGGGTTCTTGGAGGCGATGTGATCCGGCACGTCACGCTCTTTCACGCGATCGATCCGCGCTTGCCGGACGGCCTGCACGACATCTGCCTGATACTGGCAATCGGTTTCAGCGCTGGTGGCGGCGAAGACAGGCGCGCTGGACGTCGCCAGTGCTGCGGCAATCATGAGTTTACCAAATTTCATCGTCACATCTCCTAAATGTTTCTTTGCAAGCCCGCCGCCCGTCCACTGCCTGCGCCGTTTAAAGTTAAAGGCTGCAGCGGACACGAGAGCGGGTGCTCATGGCGCAGGAACCTAGCCAGCCCCCGTTGGAATACAAGTGACAGAGCGGTTTTCCGCAGTACACGCTTGCGCGGTTTGGCGCGTCTTTGCCGAAAGCCGCTATCACAGCGGCTTTCGGGGAACTTTTCAGGGGCGCAGCATAGGGCCCGCGCGAGGTTACAGCCCCTTTGCGCGGTAGCTAGCGGCGACCTTGCCGATGCTGACCAGATAGGCGGCGGTGCGCAGGTCTTTCACATCGGGGTGAAAGCGCCAAACCTCAGCCATCGACTGATACGCAATGCGCATCGTGTCATCGAG
>NZ_NHBI01000035.1:0-54079 GCF_002167505.1 Sulfitobacter sp. TMED3
TCCGCCCGGCCGGCCCCCCCCCCGCCAGCGCCCCCATATTGCCGATGTCGATGCCTGCGCAGAACGCCCGGCCCTCGCCCGAGATCACGACGACACGCGCGTTCGATGTAGCGACCTCGTTCCCGGCGGCGATGACGGCGTCGATCATATCCTGATCAACGGCATTCATTTTATCGGCGCGGGTCAGGCGCACATGGGCGATGTGATTGTCATAGGTAACGGAAACGCGGCTCATTGGGTCCTCCTTGAATTTTCGTGAGTTTGGGCATGAAGCCTGCGTGTTGCAAAGCGAAACGCTACGGCACCCAAAACCGCGCGCGGGCATGCTGATGTCACTTGCCCGAAGCANGNCAGATGCAGTAGCTGATCCCCATGACNCAGTATCGCCTCACCCCGCTTGCCGACGCCCTGCCCTCTACCGTGCCCTTTGTCGGCCCCGAAACGCAGGAGCGCGCCATGGGGCGCGCCTTTGATGCGCGGTTGGGGGCGAACGAGAACGTCTTTGGCCCCTCTCCCCGCGCGATAGAAGCNATGGCGCAGGCNCAGCAGTGGATGTACGGCGANCCGGAAAGCCACGACCTGCGCGCAGCACTTGCGGCGCATCATGGTATCTCGCCCGCCAACATCATCGTGGGCGAAGGGATTGACGGGTTGCTGGGCTATCTGGTGCGGCTCATGGTGACGGAGGGTGACGCGGTCGTGACCTCGGACGGGGCCTATCCGACATTCAATTATCACGTGGCAGGCTTTGGCGGTGTGCTGCATAAGGTGCCCTATGNCGGTGATCACGAGGATCCNGCGGCCCTATTTGCCAAAGCTGCCGAGGTAGANGCCAAGCTGGTCTATCTGGCGAACCCCGACAACCCCATGGGNAGCTGGCATGANGGGCCCGTCATTTCCAGCGCNCTAGAGGCATTGCCGAAGGGCTGTCTGCTGGTGCTGGACGAGGCCTATATCGATTGCGCCCCCGAGGGCACCGCCCCCGATCTTGNCGCCGATGACCCGCGTCTGATCCGGATGCGGACCTTNTCCAAGGCCCATGGTCTGGCGGGNGCGCGGGTNGGCTATGCCATCGGCGCACCGGATCTGATCACAGCCTTTGGGAAGGTGCGCAACCATTTCGGGATGAACCGCGCGGCCCAGGCCGGGGCGCTTGCNGCCTTGCAGGACAGCGACTGGCTGGCCCANGTGCAGGCTCGAATCGCTGANGCGCGGGACCGGNTTGCGCAGATCGCTGCGGATAACGGGTTGGTTGCCCTTCCCTCTGCCGCGAATTTCGTGGCGATTGATTGCGGGGCGGACGGCAGCTTTGCCAAGGCNGTGCTGGACGGTTTGGTGGCNCGCGGCGTCTTTGTGCGCATGCCCTTCGCNGCGCCGCAGAACCGCTGTATTCGGGTCAGCTGNGGCACGCCAGAAAACCTTGATGCCTTTGCCGCGGCGTTGCCGGGTGCCCTTGAGGATGCGAAAAAAGGCTGACGTAGCGCATATCCCGCCTATGCTGGGCCATGAACCAGTTGCGAGGTGGCATCATGCGCTCTTCAGACCGCGGCCAATCGGCCCCTAACTATACCAGCGCCTGCGTCGTGATGTTCGGCGTCAATATACTGTGGGTTTTCGTTGTGATCTGGGCGCTGTGGGGCTTGCTGGCGGTGGCGCTGTCGGGCTGGGCCGTCAATGCCATGATCGATCGCA
This sequence comes from Sulfitobacter sp. TMED3, assembly GCF_002167505.1. NCBI lineage: Bacteria > Pseudomonadati > Pseudomonadota > Alphaproteobacteria > Rhodobacterales > Roseobacteraceae > Sulfitobacter > Sulfitobacter sp. TMED3. The sequence goes on from NZ_NHBI01000035.1 coordinate 1,693, forward strand.
TAGCCGCGCGACGGGGCTAGGCCCCGCCGATCACCTTCGCCGCCGCCTCTAGCGCGCCGGAGCCGCGTTTGATCCCGAGTGCGGACATCCCGGCCTCTATNCCGCCGAGCATCCCCATGATCATCTGACCNTTCACGTGCCCCATGTGGCCCAGACGGAAGAAACCGTGGCTTTCGGGGCTGCCCTTGGGGGCCATGCCCAGACCGATGCCGAGGGTCAGGCCGATGTTGCCTTCGACCCAGTCGCGCAGCTCNGTCGCNTGGGGGGCCTTGAGCCGCAGNGCTGTCACCGCNTGGCTGCGCAAAGCGGGATCGGCGATGTTCANGGAAAGATCGCCCTCTGCNCCCCANGCGTCNCAGGCCGCCCACACNGCGCGNGCCAANGTCTCGTGACGCTGCCAGACGGCTTCCAGCCCNTCGTCGTGGATCATATCCAGCGCTGCGCGCAGGCCGTAAATATGGTGCGTCGGGGCTGTGCCGCAGTGGTACTGGTAGAACTCCTCGGGATTGGCGCGCGGGGTCCAATCCCAGAAACGGCTGACCCGTGACATCGCATCGCGCACCGCAGCCGCACGGTCGTTAAAAAAGACAAAGCTCACGCCGGGCGGGACCATCAGCCCCTTCTGGCAGGCCGTGACCATGACATCGGCGCCCCAATTGTCCATCTCGAAGCGGTCGCAGGCGAAGGACGCGATACAGTCCACCATCAGCAGCGCGGGGTGATCCGCCGCATCCAGTGCCGCGCGCAGACCGGCGATGTCATTGACCACCGAGGTCGAGGTATCCACATGCACGGCCAGCACGGCTTTGATCTCGTGGTTGGTGTCCGCCTCAAGACGATCGGCGATCCGGTCGATGTCCATTGTGGATTGCAGGCCGAAATCCATCACCTCGACGTCTGCCCCGATGCCTGTGGCGGTATCGCCCCAGCCGTGACCGAAACGCCCTGTCGCGGGCACCAGCACCTTGGCACCGGGGGCTACGACATTGCTCAGCGATGCCTCCCAGGCGGCGTGGCCGTTGCCAATATACATCGCCACCTGATGCTGCGTGCCCGCGATACGGCGCAGATCCTCCATCAACGGCGGCATCATATCGACGATCTCACCGGCATAGATATTGGGGGCCGGACGGTGCATCGCGTTCAACACAGCCTCTGGCATGACCGACGGACCGGGGATCGCGAGGTAGCCGCGCCCTTGTGACAGGTTGGGAAGTTTCGGCATGACACGGGGGCCCTTCAGCAGGAAAAATCTCTTGCAACTTATCCGCAGCAAGCGCCGCGTCAATCACACAAAGCGCGCAGGCAGCTTGCCCTGCCCCCAAGGGCTGCGTAAACCCGTAGCTGTATATGCCCAAAGGAACCGGCCTTTATATGAGTGATGTGACCTATACCTCGCGCGAACTGCTGACCTGGCTTTGGCGCGACTATCTGAAAAAGCATATGTGGGTGCTGCTTGTCGCGGTCATCTTCATGTCGATCGAGGCCTCGACCATGGGCGGCTTGGCAAAGCTGATGCAGCCGATGTTCGATCAGGTGTTCGTCGCTGGTGAGAAAGGCGCATTGCTGTGGGTTGGTTTGGTGCTGGTGGGCATTTTCGTCCTGCGCGCCGTGTCGGGTGTGGTGCAAAAGGTGCTGCTGACACGCATCAAGCAGAAGTCGGCGGCTGATATGCGGATCGATCTGCTGGACAGGATGATGGTGCAGGACGGGGCCTTTCACCAACAGAATCCGCCGGGGTTTCTGATCCAGCGCGTGCAATCGGATGTGAATGCCATCGGGTCGGTCTGGCAGGCGGTGATCACCGGTGCCGGTCGCGACTTGATCGGGCTGATTGTGTTGCTCGGCGTCGCGATCTCTATCGATCCGGTCTGGGCGCTGCTGGCCTGCATCGGCTTGCCGCTGATGGTGATGCCCGCAGCATTGGCGCAGCGCTTTGTGCGCGCGCGGTCGCGCGAGGCACGGGATCTGGGCGCGACCCTGTCGACACGGCTGGACGAGGTTTTCCACGGCATCGTGCAAATCAAGCTCAACGCGCTCGAGAAGTATCAGGCCAAGCAATACCGCGACCTGACCAGAACTTATATCCGCACCGAGGTACGTGCCTCCTTCGGGAACTCGGCCATTCCGGGGATGATCGACATCATCTCGGGCCTCGGGTTCATGGCCGTGATCCTTTATGGCGGCAACGAAATCATCGAGGGCGAGAAAACCATCGGTCAGTTCATGACCTTCTTTACCGCGATGGGGTTCACTTTTAACCCGCTGCGTCGTCTGGGCGCGATCAGCGGGTTGTGGCAGACGGCCGCTGCCGCGCTGGAACGTCTGAAAGAGCTGATGGACGAGCCGGTACACCTCACCTCGCCCGCCAAACCCACGCCTGTGCCCACCACCCCACCGCATATCGCGCTTGAAGGGGTGAGCCTGTCTTACGGTGATGCCAAGGTGCTGGACAATCTCACGCTGCATGCGGCGGCGGGCGAGACGACGGCGCTTGTCGGTGCATCTGGCGCGGGGAAATCGACGATATTCAACCTGCTGACCCGTCTGATCGACCCGCAAGAGGGCAACGTCAGCATCGCGGGCGTCCCGCTGACAGAGATGGACATCCCCGCGCTGCGCGGCTTGTTCTCTGTCGTGACGCAAGAGGCGCTTTTGTTTGATGAAACCCTGCGCGAGAATATCGTATTGGGCCGCGAGAATGTATCTGACGAAGAGCTGCAGCAGGCGCTGGATGCGGCGCATGTGTCGGACTTTTTGCCCAAGCTCGAACACGGGCTGGAAACCCGCGTCGGCCCGCGCGGCTCTGCCCTGTCGGGGGGGCAGCGCCAACGTGTCGTGATCGCCCGCGCCCTGCTGCGCAACACACCGATCCTGCTGTTGGACGAAGCCACCAGCGCGCTGGACGCGCAGTCAGAGAAAGTCGTGCAGCAAGCGCTGGACCGTCTCTCGCAGGGGCGCACCACCTTGGTCATCGCCCACCGTCTGTCTACAATCCGCGGCGCGGATAAGATCGTTGTGATGGACCGTGGCCGCGTCATGGACGAAGGCAAACACGAAGACCTTCTAGCCCGTGGCGGCATCTATGCCGATCTCTATCGGCTTCAGTTCGAGGATGGAAAAACCGTCAGCGACGGACGCAATCTAGCGGCGATGCGGCGCATGGAACGCGGCCTCAAACCTGTCGAGCCGAACCTGCTGCAACGTATCGGGCTCCGGCTGTTCGGCAACTAGGCCAACACCCGGCACGCTGATCACTTGGCATAGCCCTCGGCCAGCTTGGCCGGGGCCACCCCCGCGAAATAGCGGATCAATGTCCATAGGTTACGCGCCCCGCGACGCAACCAGCCCTGCCGCGCGTATTTGTCGGCCGACGTCACCGCAGTGACGTCCAGCCCCAGCAGATGGCCGCGCAGGGCACGAGCCAGCGCCACATCCTCCATCAGCGGCTGATCAGGATACCCACCAACCGATTGATACAGCGCACGTGGCAGCAGCAGCCCCTGATCCCCATAGGGAAGCCCCAAACGGCTACGCAGGTTCGCCCAAGCGGCCACCGCTTTGCCGGCCATGCCGCCTTGGTCAAATTGAAGCTGGCACCAGCCCGCTTTCTGCCCCCGCAGATGCGCGGTGACAGGCCCCGTCCACCCCGGTGCCAGCCGCGTATCGGCGTGTAATACCAGCAGCCAGTCGGATTGCGCTTTCGCACAGCCGCGCCGCAACTGTCCGCCCCGCGATGCCGGACCGGTGACGATCTCTGCGCCCCATGCGTCTGCCAATGTCAGGGTCATGTCGGTTGATCCCCCGTCGCTGATGATCAGCTCGCGGATCAGCCCCGCCTCCAGCCCCTCCATCAGGGCGGTCAGGCAGCCGGTCAGGGGCGCTTCGGCATTCAAGGTCGGAATGACAACAGATATAGGCGCGCGCATGGTTGCCCCTTTCAGCTTCGAACTGCGCTGCTATATGTCATGTTAACCATTGAAAGGACAAGCGATATGACCAGCCGCCGCATCCTGAGACTGTCAGGCCCCGACACCCGCGAGTTTCTGCAGGGCCTTGTGACCAATGATATCCGCAAGCTGGATCAGGCCCCGATCTATGCCGCGATCCTGACGCCCCAAGGCAAATTCATCACCGATTTCTTCCTGTCCGCCGACGGGGACAGCGTTTTGCTGGACGTGGCCGAGGCAGATGCCGACGCGCTGGTGCAACGCCTGACCATGTACAAGCTGCGGGCTGATGTCACCATAGACGCGACCGGCCTGCATCTGCACCGCGGGCTAGAGAACGCACCGGACGATGCCTATAGCGACCCCCGCGATGCCCGCATGGGCTGGCGCGCCTATCGCGACACACCGCAAACCGATGACACCACCGATTGGGACGCGCTGCGGGTGACCTATATGATCCCTGAAACCGGGGCAGAACTTACCTCGGACAGCTTCATCCTCGAAATGGGGTTCGAGCGGCTGAACGGCGTGGATTTTCGCAAGGGCTGCTATGTCGGACAAGAGGTAACGGCCCGCATGAAACACAAGACCGAGCTGCGCAAAGGCTTGGCCCAGGTCGAGATCAGCGCGCCGGTAGAACCCGGCACGGACATCACCGCCGATGGCAAACCTGCCGGTACGATCTTTACCCGCACCGGCACCCATGCGCTGGCCTATCTGCGGTATGACCGCGCCAAGGCGGCGATGCAGGCGGGGGATGCCACGGTGACCATGGTGACGGACGGCTAAGGCCCCGCAACGGCCCTGCGTAAATATTAGGCACGCCAAGATGACGGCGTGCGCAGCCCGCCGGAAAAGTTGCATATCAGCAACAAATACCCGCGATTGGGGAGATCCGAGGCTTCCAAACCCAATACCCCGCCTGCCCCGCAACGCAAAAGAGCCCCGGCGTTCACCGGGGCTCTGCATCGCAGCGAAGCTATGACGTAGCGTCACACCACAGCTTACGCGCGTTCGGAATATTCCATCGTTTCGGTGTTCACGATGATATCTTCGTCCTGTCCGACGAAGGGCGGCACCATCACTTTGACGCCGTTATCAAGCACCGCTGGCTTGAAGGAATTCGCCGCTGTCTGGCCTTTGACGACCGGTTCAGTTTCGACAATTTTACAGGTTACTTTTTGTGGCAAGGACGCGTTCAGCGCCTCTTCTTCGTGATACTCGACCACGACCATCATACCGTCCTGCAAGAAGGGGCGACGCTCTCCCAGAAGCTCGGCTGAAAGCTGCACTTGCTCGTATGTTTCGGTGTCCATCAGAACCAGCATACCTGCGTCTTCATACAGGAATTGTTGGTCTTTTTGCTCTAGCCGGACCTTTTCAACCTTGTCGGCGCTGCGGAAGCGTTCGTTCAGTTTCGACCCGTTGCGCAGGTTGCGCATTTCGACCTGAGCAAAGGCGCCGCCCTTGCCCGGTTTGACATGATCGACCTTGACCGCTGCCCAGAGACCACCGTTATGCTCGAGCACATTTCCTGGCCGAATTTCGTTCCCGTTAATCTTTGGCATGTATCAGCACCATAGCAATGAAGTTGAAGAGAGATTGGACCGACCTATATATATCAACGTCGACCCCCGCAAGACAGCGCACCCGATGCTGCAACCGCGAAAGCTATGCAGTAAATGCATGAGTGTTATGCAATAAAGGTGTATCCGAATCGAGCTCTTTCGGTCATAAGGAACCCCACGCCTAAATGACAAGAGCAAGAATAATAGAAAGGACGACGAGATGAAAGATTTCGTTGATGGCACTGCCTTTAACAATGAACAAGGTAACCGTGCCCGCAAACTTTTCGCAGCTGTGGTACTGGCTGCATTGGACGATGCGATTGCCGATGACAAAAAATACGGCAACGGTCCTGAACAGATTGCCCGTTGGGCCCGCTCCCGCGATGGCCGCGAAGTATTGAGCTGCGCGGGCATCGACCCCAACGAGCGTGTTGTCGAAGGTCTGATGGACTTTGTTGGCAAAGGTGTCCGTACCTCTGTCGCCCTGTCCCGCGAAGAGTCCGAGCGTCGCCACGCTGCACAACAGGCTGAAGCTGCCTGAAGACTGCCAAAAGTTTGAACAAAAAGACGCGGCTCACGGGCCGCGTTTTTTTTGGCTAAATGCGATTGTTCTATGCCGGAAAGCGTTGCGCCCGCCTGATGCGCAAACGGGCAAGGTGTGACGCCCGAGCCCCTTTATCCACTAAGATGCGCGTTCGCGCTAAAGGCTCTTTATTCCAGATCTTGCGACGTCAGGGCGCGGTGAATTTCACGGCGCACTAGTTTGCGGACGTTGCGGGTGATCCGTTCACCCAAGGCCCCCTGCAGCTCTGTGCGGACAATTTCAGACACCAGATCACGCAGCATCTCTTCGTCCAGATATTCATCCGGCCCGAAACCGAGCGTTGCATCATCATCCTGCGCCGCTTCGGCAGCCGCGTCGGTGGTATCGGTCACAGTCGCATCTGCTGCGGTCACGCGGGTGGCAAAGGGGCCGTCCACTACGCGGTCTTGGGGTTCGGCACGCTCTTGGGGTGCATGGGCCTCGACTGCATCGTGCCATCCCATATCCTCGCCCAGCAGGGCCTCTTCCGCATCGTTTGGGGCGGCATCGGACACAGGCGCGCCGGTGGCGTCGAATTCAACGTCGTCTTCCCAGGCCATCGCGGGGTCTTCGCTGCCGGAGTAATCGCTTTTGCCGGGCTCGTCAGGTTCCCAGTTTTCGGGAATGCGGCTGATCGCTGTTTCGAGGGCCGCGATTTTCGCGCTCAACCGGTCCGGCGTCGGTGGCACATCATCGACGAGCTCGGATGAGCCAAGGTTGAGCATATCGGTGGAGTATGCCGCAGCACGTGGCGCGCTAAAGGCCAACTTGCGCGGCGGCTCGGTCGTATCCTGCGGCTTGCCATCCCCTGCGGGCGTAGCGAACTGGGCGCGAAAACGCGGTTCGCGGCCGGAAATAAACTTAAAATCTTCGGCAACTTGATTGCGATCCGAGGCGGACAAATCCGCCCCCTCGTCCGTCTCAAGGTCGGTATCCATGTCCTGCATCGCATCCTGATAGGACGCCGACCGGGGCTGAACCGCCTCTGGCTTCGCCTCTTTCCGAGGGGCGGCCACAGGCGCGTCATTGGACACGCGCAAGGACGGCGTCAGCACAAGTTTCTCTTCAATCGCAGGCGCTTCCGACGGCTTCTGCGCCGGTTTGCGATCCTCTGAGACCAGACGGCGGATCGAAGACAGAACGTCTTCGACCTCTGCATTTGTGACGGTTTCGGACATATTTAATCACCACTCGTTCTTCGCGAATAGTCTAACCCGAAGGTTGGCTTCTCACAATGGGGGTGGTGAAAATGTCAGTCTTTTTGCAGCGCCTTCAGCACACGATCCAACTGCTTCCCCTCTTTGGAGTATTTCGTCGGGCCGTCCTTAACCATATTATAATAGGCGGATGGATCATAGATCTGCACCGGCAGTTTCAGGTCCTGCGCGGTCAGCTGACCCGTCGCGGAGAGCACGGAATAGGCCGCAACATAAAGCTGCGATTGCGCCGACACACGGGCAGAACGGGCGTCGAGCAAGGATTGCTCTGCGTCCAGCACATCAAGTGTGGTGCGCGCGCCCAAGCTGGCTTCCTCGCGGATACCGTCAAAGGCGATCTGTGCGGCGCGGACCTGACGCTGGGAGGCTTCGATCTGCGCCCGGGCAGAGGCAAGCCCCGCATAGGCATCGCTGACCGCGCGCTCCACGTCTTTAACCACCACATGCAGGTTGCCGCGCTGTGCGTCGCGCTGCGCCTGGCTTTTGCGAACACCGGCCGACAAGGCACCGCCTTGATAGATCGTTTGCCCGACCTGAAAGCCGATCGACCCGCTGCGTGTCGAGGCTTGGGAATCAAACGTCTCGGTCAGACCGTAAGACCCCTGCACCGAGACATTGGGCTTCAGCGCGGTTTCGTTGCTGCGTACCAGCAGATCGGCAGCCGCGACCTGGTGCTGGACGGTCAGGATATCGGGGTGCTGACGCACCGCCAGTGCCTTGGCGGTCGCGATGCTGTTGGACAGTTTCGGCAGGCTTGGTGGCGGGCTTAGACGACCGGGCTCACGCCCCACGGCGACCTTGTAATAGGCTTTCGCGCTGATGAAATCGCCCTGCGCACCGGCAAGATTGCTCCGCGCGGCGGCCAGCTGTGCTTCGGCAAGCGATACGTCGGTGCGGGTCACCTCCCCCACTTCGAAACGGTCACGGGCGGCGCGCAATTCCTGCGTCAGAACCCGCACGTTATTCTCGGCCAGAGAGACAAGCTGCTGCGTCTGGATCACGGTCATATAGGCATCAACGGCGCGCAGCAGAATCTGCTGTTCGGCGCTGACCAGCGTTTCGCGCGTGGCAAGCACGGTTTCTTTTGCCGCCTCGATCGCATAGCGCGAAGACCCGAAGTCATAGACCAGCAGCGACGCCACAAGATTCACCGATGTCGTCAGTGAATCGGTAGAGCTTTTGAAACCCGCCGGGATGGTGCTGGTGCCACCGCTGACCGACCGATTATAGGATTGCGTCAGGTTCCCCGTCCATTGCAGCACCGGCTTGAGCGCGGATTTCGCGATCGCCACATCTTCGTCTGCGGCGCGCAACACGGCGCGGTTCTGGTCCAGCAGGCCCGAGTTGTTATAGGCCCCGACCAGCGCATCGGCCAATGTCTCTGCCTGTGTGGCCATCGGTGCCAGCAGCCCCAAACCGACGCAGGACGCCGCGATCATGCTGCGGACGGACCGCATCTTGCCCGTATTCATCATATTTTACACTCCATCGGTGTCACTGCATCTGCCGTCATCTGCAGCAGTTCTGATAGCTTAAAGCTCGAATTCTTTCACGCGGGTAAACCCGTCCAGGACAGGTGCGGCGGCGTTGAAACTTTTGCGCCAGCTGATGCCACGTTCGCTTTTGTAGCCCAAACGCACCTCGCCCAGGGGGCCGTCCATGAACAGGCAAGCGATCCGCCCGCCATCCTTGAGCTGCGCCANCAGCGCTTCGGGCACGTCNGCNACGCCGCCTTGCACGATCACNACNTCATAGGGCCCATGNTGCTGCGCCCCTTCGGCCANCGGNCCGTGGTGCACGATGACATTGTCGATNTCCGCGTTGATCAGGGTTTCCTGCGCTTCTTTCGCCATCTGCTCGTCATCCTCGACGGCNACGACCGCTTCGGCCATATGTGCGATCACGGCAGAGGAATAGCCGTAGCCACAGCCGATATCGAGCACCAGNTCGTCATTCTCGACCCCAAGATCGTCCAGCATCTTGGCCAGCGTCCGCGGCTCAAGCAGCACGCGTCCTTCGCCCAAGCTGATGTTTTCGCCCAGATAAGCNGCCTCGCGGCGGGCCACCGGCACAAAATCCTCGCGCGCCACCTTNAGCATCGCATCAATGATCGGGAACTTGGTAACATCCGAAGGGCGCACCTGAGTATCAACCATCATGGTGCGGCGGGCTGTGAAATCTGTCATCAGCTAAACTCTTTCGTTCAGTTATTTGTCTCGTGAGATGCCACATCACCGCCCGCCGGGCAACGGCCAGTCGGGTCAATAGGCGCAATTTTCCGTGTTTGGCGGATNATACGGTTAAAANATAGAGGATGCCATAGCCACGACGCATGNCNCGCGCGGTCAGCCTGTGAGAAACNTAATTTANANAGGGNAATATAGTGGAGGCGAGTAGGAGAATCGAACTCCTGTACACGGATTTGCAATCCGCTGCGTAACCACTCCGCCAACTCGCCTNGGCCGCGATGACGCGGCTGGCACATGGGCCACTGCCCCTATGCGTTTGGCGCTTATCCCGATTTTCTGGGGAAATGTCTAGCCCAGTTTAAAGCAAAACGGCGGGAAAAATATCTCCCGCCGTGAAATGGTCNATTANAGNGAAATGACGGGCTTGTCGTCTTCTTCGGGCGCGTCGAGCTGCAGGTGGTGATCTTCGAGGATCAGGATGTTTTCCGCCCCCACAACCGCGCTTTTGGTTTTGTAGCCGATGACATCCTCGATCTCCATCTCGGGGTTGCGCGCCATCANGATCGTCTCTTCNGACGAGAAGTTGGTCAGCCCGCGGGCGAACTCGTTCCCCTGCTCATCATAGACGTGCAGCACGTCACCTTTGGAGAATTCGCCNTGGATCGACACCAGATCATCACGCTGCAAGCCGCGCTCCTTGGCNGTGATCGCGCGGACAGCCTCGTCCGTGACGACCAGCGTTCCGGCAACCTGCAAACGGTTGCTNAGCCAGATCATCAGCGGCGACGCGGCCTTGGCCGACGCCAGACAACGGGTGTGGCGGCGTTCGTTGTTCAGTACCGAGGAAATCGGGCGTTCNATGATNCCGTCGGCGATGATCGTCTCGACACCGGCGTTCTGTGCCATATTGGCCGCCAGCATCTTGGTCAGCATGCCGCCGCTGCCCAATTCGCTGATGCTTTTGGTGGATTCGAGGTGTTCGGACACATCTTCGATTTCCTCNATGAACTGGGCACCGGGTTCGGAGGGGTCACGGTCATACAGGCCTTCGACGCTGGTCAGGATGATCAGGTGATCGGCCTCGACCATCTGGGCCACCTTGGCCGAAAGGCGGTCATTGTCGCCCACTTTCAAGTCGCGTGTGGCGATGGAATCGTTTTCATTGATGATGGGCAAGATCTGGTTTTCAAACAGCCGCAGCATGGTGTTCTTGATGTTCAGAAAGCGGCGACGCTCTTCCATGTCTTCGACGGTCACCAGCATTTGCGCCACGTCAAAATTGTATTCATTCGCAACCTGACGGTAGGCGTTCATCAGCAGTGGCTGACCACAGGCGGCCGCCGCTTGCTTGTCCAGAATACCGGCCTCTTCGGGGCGTTTTCCGATCATGTTCAGGCCAAGCGCGACCGAGCCTGAAGAGGTCAGGATGATCTCGTATCCCTGGTCCTGAAGGTCCCCCAAATCCGCCATGAGACCGTTCATGAAAGCATAGCGCAATGTCAGCTTTTCTTCATTGGCCAACAGGCTGGATCCGATTTTAACGACGATACGTTTCTTCTTGGACACGGGGAGATTTCTCCGGTTTATTGTTAAATTTCAACGCGTCATCCCGCGCGACACAGAATGCCGCAACGCAGAAAAACGCTGTGATTCGGGGATGTATAACATGTGGACACCAAGCATTTGCAACCGCCAAGCTNGNGCGCGCGGGATTACGCCACGCTCAGGCCGTGGTTTTCAGCCCTTCTAGCGCGGTACGGGTCGCGGTGGGAATNTCGGTCGGNCGGTGGTCGTCGCGGTTTACATAGACATGCACAAAGAACCCTTCGGCAGAGGCGTTTTCCTCGTCGTTCCGGAACAGGCCCAGCTCCATCCGGACGGAGCTTTTGCCAAGCTGCGCCACCCGCAGCCCCGCTGTCACGCGGTCGGGGAAGGCCATCTCTCCGAAATAGCGGCAACCGGTTTCCACGACGAGCCCGAAGGCGGGGCTGGTCTGCGGGTCCAGCAGCCCCCGTTCGATCAGCCAGCCGTTTACGGCCGTGTCAAACAGCGCATAGTGCACGACGTTGTTCATATGCCCATAGGTGTCATTGTCGTTCCATCGCGTCTGCAATGGATAGAAATCCGCGAAATCGGCACGGGTGGCAGCGGGTGCGCGGGCAGCCATTACCAAGCCGCCTCGTAGATCGCCTGAGCATCGGCCTGTGTCACCTCGCGCGGGTTGTTCACAAGCAGACGGGCCTGCACCATCGCGTCTTCGGCCATCTTGGGGATCGCGGACCGGGGGATATCGACATCGCGCAGGCGCGGCGGCAGCCCAAGCCGCTTGGACAGATCCGTCAGCGCATCAACGAAGGCGGCGGTGCGGGCCTGACCGCCTTCGACNTCTGCCAGGTCGGGGAAGGCATCGGCAGCGATCTCGGCATAGACACTGCCCGCTTGNGGCGCGTTGAANCGCAGCACGTGGGGCAGCACCAGCGCGTTGGACAGCCCGTGNGGGATATGGAAGGTGCCACCNATGGGATAGGCCAGCGCGTGTACCGCCGCGACGGGGGCATTGGCAAAGGCTTGCCCCGCCAGCATCGACCCCAGCAACATCGCGCCGCGGGCCTCAAGGTTGCTGCCATCCGCAACGACGGTTTCGATATTGGCCCCCAGCAGGCGTAGCGCCTCGCGGGCGAGAAGCTTGGACACAGGGTTGTTGTTGGCATTGACCGAGGCATAGGATTCGATCGCGTGCACCATCGCGTCAACGCCTGTGGCCGCGGTGATCGACGCAGGCAGACCGACGGTCAGGGAGGCGTCCAGAATGGCCATGTCAGGCAGGATCACGGGCGAGGATACGCCGCGCTTTTCCTCTGCCCCGACGGTGATGATCGACACAGGTGTGACCTCTGACCCAGTGCCAGCGGTGGTGGGGACCAATACCAGCGGCAGGCGCGGCCCCTTGGCCTGCCCTACCCCCCAAGCGGCATCCAGATCCTCTTCAGAGCCAAGCAAAAGCGCCACAAGCTTGGCCACATCCTGCGATGACCCGCCGCCAAAGCCGATGACTCCGGTCGCCCCCGCGCTGCGCCCTGCCTCTACCGCGCGCATCAATGTCTCGCGCGAGGGGTCGGCCTCTACATCATCGAAGACGGTGACCTGATGACCGGCTTTCTCAAGCGCGTCGATGCAAGGGTCGCACAGGCCCAGTTTGCGCAAACCGGGGTCGGTGATCAACAGGCACGCCTTGCCCAGCAACCCGCCTGCCAGCGCGGCGATACGCACGGCGGCCCCGTTTTCGAATACGACGGATTTTGTGGTGTTGAATACAAAAGGGTTCATATGCCCGCGCCTCTCCCATAGCTGGCTGCAGCGTTCCTCCGCGCCGCGACTTGGGGGCATTAAAGGGAATTATCCTGCACGCGCATAGCCGTTATTTCGGTTTCTTTTTTCACCCTGCGAAACTGAGGTAAGAGCCTGGCCCGCTACGCGGCCGATGTGGATAACCGCCCTGCGCGATTGGGTTTTTCGACGCGGCACTCAGGGCTCACGTGGATAAATCGGGCGCGTTTGACACATCAGACAAGCCGTCAGGCCCCTCAGGGCAAGCGGCGGACTTCGTTGGTCTGGCTGCGCAGATACTCCATCACCGCGGGACGTACCGATTGATCTCCGCGATCACGTGCGGCATGGATCACTTCGCGGATTTCCCCCAGATCAGAGCGGTGCAACATGCTTTTGACCGGCCCGATGGACGCGGGACGCATGGACAGCGTTGTGATCCCGATGGCAGCAAAGCACAGCGCCTCAATGGGGCGGCCCGCATCCTCGCCACAGAACGACAGTGGCGTACCGGTTTCGCGGCAACGGTCTACGATGTTCTCTAGGAAGGTCAGGAAACTGACGTTCAACGTGTCATAGCGGCGGCGCACCAGCTCGTTCTCGCGGTCGGCGGCAAAGAAGAACTGCTTCAGATCGTTGCCCCCGATCGACAGGAATTCGACCTCTTCGAAGAACTTCGTCGGGGCAAAGGCCAGCGAGGGGGTCTCCAGCATCGCGCCCACTTCGATTTGCGACGGCAGCACATGGCCCAAGCGCGCCTCGCGGGCGAGCGTCTTGTCCACCTCGGCACGGGCGGCGCGGTATTCTTCGAACTGCGCGACAAAGGGGAACATCACCGACAGGGGGCGCCCGTTCGCCGCACGGATCAACGCCTGCAACTGCATCCGCATCATGCCCGGTTTGTCCAGCCCGACGCGGATCGCACGCCAGCCCAAAGCGGGGTTCGGTTCGTCGTTGGGCTTCATATAGGGCAGCACCTTGTCCGACCCGATATCCAACGTCCGGAACACCACACGTTTGCCCGACGCGGCATCCAACACACGGCTATAAAGCGCGGACAGCTCCGACCGTTTCGGCATCTGGCTGCGCACAAGGAACTGAAGCTCCGTGCGGAACAGCCCCACCCCTTCGGCCCCTGACCCGTCAAGCGAGGGGAGATCCGCCATGAGACCCGCGTTCATATGCAGCCCGACCCGCGTGCCGCATTTGGTGATCGCCGGTTTGTCGCGGATCGACGCATAGCGTTCCTGCGCCTCGGCCTGCATCGCGATTTTGTCGCGGAAGGCAGAGGCAACGGTTTCCTCGGGGCGCAGATGCACCACGCCCTGTTCGCCGTCCACCATGATCCGGTCGCCGTTCAGCGCATCATTGGTCACGCGTGAGGCATGCACGATCAGCGGGATCGCCAGCGCCCGTGCGACAATCGCGGCATGGCTGCCAACCGATCCGCCCTCCAGCACGATACCGCGCAGGGAACGGCCGTATTCCAACAGCTCAGCCGGTCCGATGTTGCGCGCCACCAGAATAGGATCGGTGGGCATCTCGGCCCCCGTGTTCGACCCCTGCCCTGTCAGAATACGCAGCAAGCGGTTGCTGAGGTCATCGAGATCGGACAGACGTTCGCGCAGATAGGCGTCGGCGGCCTGCCCCATACGGGCGCGCGCCAGAGATTGCTCTTTCTCGACAGCCGCTTCGGCAGACAGGCCACGGCCGATGTCTTCCTCCATCCGGCGCAACCAGCCTTTGGAGTTGGCGAACATCCGATAGGCTTCAAGCACCTGTTGCTGGTCTTTGTCCCCGCCTGCCATCGCCATCATCTGATCCACGCTGACGCGCAAATCATCGACAGCCTCGTTCAGGCGCGCGGTTTCACTGGCAGGATCGTCGGCCACAAGCTTTGACACGACAACGCGCGGCTCGTGCAGCCAGACGTGGCCTTCGGCAACGCCCTCTTGCGCCACGGTGCCGCGGATCAGAACCGCCTGACTGTGCCGCGCCGACATCGCGGCACCCTCGCCGACAAAGGCCCCCAGCTCGGTCATTTCGGCCAGTACCATGGCGACCACTTCCAGCGCATAAACCTCGTCAGCCGAGAATTCCCGTGCGGCTTTGGATTGCACCACCAGAACGCCCAGCATCTCGCCCAAGCGCTGCACCGGTATCCCCAGAAAGCTTGAATACAGTTCTTCGCCCGTTTCCGGCATAAAGCGGAAACCGGGGGCCTGCGGGGCATTTGGCGTGTTGATAATACGTTTGCGTTTGGCGACGCGGCCGACCAGCCCCTCGCCCATCTTCATGCGCGTCTCGTGGACCGCATCGGCCTTCAGCCCTTCGGTCGCGCAAAGTTCCAGCGTGTCTTCATCGCGGAACAGGTAGATAGAACAGACCTCGCAACCCATAGAGGACGCGATCAGATGCGTGATCTTGTCCAGCCGCGCCTGCCCTGCATCATCACTGGCCATGGCATCGCGTAAGCGACCCAACAGCTTGCGGCTTTCTGTCTCTATCCCATCAGCCATGTGATCATTTCCCCCCGGCGATGCCAGCTTAGATCACAGGCGTCCCAAAATTGAAACGCCTGATATCATTGACATCTATCATCTGCTCCCCGAGGCCGGAAGATGCGTTTTCCCCTGTTGCGGGAAAACGCTGTGATCTTCGCAGATGGGGTGCCCGGGAATTAGGCGCGTTTGTCCAGCTCGAACGCGTCATGCAGCGCCTGAACCGCCAGCTCCATGTATTTGCGGTCGATCAGAACAGAGATTTTGATCTCGGAGGTGGTGATAACCTTGATGTTCACACCCTCGTTCGACAACACCTGAAACATCTTCGCCGCAACGCCGGTGTGGCTGCGCATGCCGATACCCACGACCGACACTTTCGCCACATCTGTGTCCGCGATCAGATCGTCGAAATTCAGCTCGCCCGATTTTTTCGCGGCATCAATCGCGACTTCCGCGCGTTTGATCTGATCGACGGGGCAGGACCACGTCATATCGGTGCGCCCCTCTTCCGAGATGTTCTGAACGATCATATCGACGTTCACGCCACCATCGCTGAGCGCGGTAAAGATCGCGGCGGCAATGCCGGGGCGGTCCGCGACCGATACCAGCGTCATCTTTGCTTCGTCACGCGAAAACGCGATACCGGATACTACATTGCTTTCCATAATTTCCTCCTCGGCGCAGACCAGCGTTCCAGCCTCGTCTGATTGTTCCTCAAAACTGCTCAGCACGCGCAGCTTGACCTTGTACCGCATGGCCAGTTCGACCGACCGGGTTTGCAGCACCTTGGCCCCCAGCGACGCCAGTTCCAGCATCTCTTCAAAGGCGATCTTGTCGAGCTTGCGCGCCTTGGCGCTCACCCGCGGGTCGGTGGTGTAGACCCCATCCACATCGGTGTAGATATCGCAACGCTCTGCATCAAAGGCAGCGGCAAAGGCGACGGCGGTGGTATCCGACCCGCCACGCCCCAGCGTGGTGATCCGGCCCTCGGGGGAAACGCCCTGAAAGCCCGCGACAACCGCGACGCGCATGCCTTCGCCGAATTTCGCCATGATGTTTGCAGGCGGAATTTCCTCGATCCTGGCCGAGGAATGCGCGGAGGTCGTCTTGACCGGCACTTGCCAGCCTTGCCAGCTGCGCGCCGGTACGTCCATTTCCTGCAAGGTCAGCGCCATCAGGCCCGCGGTGACATTCTCCCCCGAGGAGACGACAGCGTCATATTCGCGCGCGTCATATAGCGGAGAGGTTTCGTTCACCCAGCCGACCAGCTCGTTCGTCTTTCCCGACATGGCGGAAACGATGACGATCACGTCATAGCCCTTGGCCACTTCAACGCCCACGCGTTTGGCCGCGCGGCGGATACGGTCCAAGGTGGCCACCGACGTGCCACCAAACTTCATCACCAGAACAGGCATATGTCCCCCGTTGCAAAACTCCGGCGCGGTGTACGCGCAAGCGCCGCCCTTAGCAAGCCCGCAGGCCGCTGTCGTAACGCAGGGAAATTATGTGTGAACCGCAAGTTGCAAGGTGGCGGGGCGGGGTATCCGCCCGCCCAAGGTCGCCTGCGACCCGCCGTCTATGACGTGGTGCGTTTGGCCCGAAACGGCAGCGGTGTCAGCGGGATACCCTCTTCGATCAGGGCGACGGCTTCGTCCAGACGCGCCTCGCCATAGATTGACCGGTCGGGCGCATCTCCGATGTGGATGGCACGGGCTTCACGCACGAAATCATCGCCCACATATTCCGAGGAGGTTTCGACCTCTTTGCGCAGCGCCTTCAGCGCCTCTTCCAACGCGCTTTGAGGTTTCGATAGCACCGGCACTGCGGCGTCCGGCTTTTGACCACCCTCACCGCGGTTCTCGCGGCGCTCGCCGGTTGTGACACGGGGGGCCATCATGCCCTTGGTCACCTTGGTCGACCCACACAGCGCGCAGGTCAGATGCCCCGCCTGCGCCAGCGCATCAAAGGCGGCGGCAGATTTGAACCAGCTTTCAAACTTGTGGTCCTGATCACATTTCAGCGAAAACTTGATCATCGCGCCCGCAGGCATCCTCTCGTCGTTAAGATATGTTAAAAATGGGGGCGCAAGCCGGTCCCGTCAAGCGGCTCAACTCCGGCCGCGCGGATCGAAGTCCCGGATCATGCGCGCCAGCTCGGGCTCTGACACCATTTTGGCGGCCTTCTTGCGCGACATCCACTTGCGGCGCCGCTGGCCGGCTTCGGGGTATTTATCGGCGGTGATCTTGACCTCTACGGGATAGAGCATGGCCACCACCGGCAACATCTCTCCGTCGTCCATTTCCTTTGTGTAGGAATAGACGCCAAGGCAGCCGCCCGTGACCCGCCCGCGCACGCCCGCTTCTTCCCATGCCTCGCGCGCGGCGGCGGCACCGGGGGTTTTGGCATCCATCGGCCAGCCTTTCGGCACAATCCAGCGTTTCGCCCCCCGAGACGTGATCAACAGCACCTGCAGCTTGCCTTGGCGCACGCGGTAACACAGCGCGGCGAACTGTGTTCGCACCTCTCCCTTGCGGGCACCTTGCAGTGATATAGGCAGCTGTTTCATGCGGGGCATTCTGTCTCCGGGGTGGTACGGCAACAAAAGCCTACCCGTGCCGTGATGACAAGACCAGTCGCCCTTGCACGCCCCTACGGCATGGCGGATACTGCGGGAATGAAACGTTTTTTGCCGCTCATTTTTGCAGCGCTGCTGCCCACCCTCACGCAGGCAGAGCAGCCTTCGGTGACGGTCTTTGCGGCCGCCAGCCTGCGCGGTTCCCTGGACGAGGTCGCGCGCCGCTATGACGGCGATGTGGCGCTGTCTTTTGGCGGGTCCGGCACGATGGCGCGGCAGATCGATGCGGGTGCCCCTGCCGATGTGGTCTTGCTCGCCGCACCGGTCTGGATGACATGGCTGCGAGATCGCGGCGCGGTCCAGGCTGACGCAGTGGTTGATCTGCTGGGCAATTCGCTTGTGGTGATCGCCCCCGCAGACAGCAATATCGCCCCGGACCCCGCCGATCTGGCGGGTGCCCTTGGCGATGCACGGTTAGCGATGGGCCAAAGGGACGCCGTGCCCGCTGGTATCTATGCGCGCGAATGGCTTGAGGTTACCGGACAATGGGACGCGATTGCCCCGCATCTGGCAGAGACGGATAACGTGCGCAGCGCACTGGCTTTGGTCGCACGGGCAGAGACGCCTTTGGGCGTGGTTTACCGCACCGATGCTTTGGCCGAACCGCAGGTCCGCATCCTTTACGATATCCCGCAGGGGACACACAGCCCGATCACCTACCCCGCCGCCGCGCTTTCTGACAGCGGCGCGGCCTTCATGGCGCATCTGCAGTCCGACGACGCCCGCGCGGTCTTTGCCCGCCACGGCTTCAAGCCGCTGCCCGAATGACCGCAGACGCCGCCGCCTGGGACGCGCTGCGCCTGTCGCTTTGGGTCGCCTGTTGGGCGACCCTGCTGGCGATCCCGCTGGCGCTTTGGGTGGCGTGGCTGCTGGCGCGGCGGGATTTCTGGGGCAAGGCGCTGCTGAATGCCGCCGTGCATCTGCCGCTGGTTTTGCCGCCTGTGGTCACGGGATATCTGCTGCTGTTGGCATTCGGGCGGAACGCGCCCTTGGGCCGTGCACTGGACACCATCGGATTGCAACTGGCGTTCCACTGGTCCGGCGCGGTGCTGGCGGCGATCATCATGGGGTTCCCCTTGATGGTCCGCGCCATGCGCCTCGCGATAGAGGCGGTAGACCCCAAGCTTGAAGACGCCGCTGCCACGCTCGGTGCCCCCCGCGTGGCGGTTTTCGCCCGTGTCACCCTGCCCCTGATCTTGCCCGGTGTGCTGGCGGGGACCGTGATGGGCTTTGCCAAAGCCATGGGCGAATTTGGTGCCACGATCACCTTTGTCGCCAATATCCCCGGCCAGACGCAAACCCTGCCAAGCGCCATCTGGGCCGCCTTGCAGATACCCGGTGGCGAGGGTCAGGCGGTGGCGATGGTGCTAATGTCTTCGGCCATCGCGGTCAGCGCCGTGCTTCTGTCCGAGCTGCTTGCCCGCCGCGTTGCCAAAAGGATCGCAGGCGCATGACGCTTTCCCTGTCCCTGTCGCACCGCTTTGACGGCTTCGCGCTGGACCTCGCGCTTGAGGCCGGGCCCGGCATCACCGCGCTGTTTGGCCGGTCGGGGGCCGGAAAATCCACCGTAATCAACGCTGTTGGCGGCTTGCTCCACCCCGACCGCGGGCGCGTCGTGATCGAGGACGAGGTGCTGCTGGACACCGAAGGCGGCATCTATGTCCCCCCGCACAAGCGCCGCCTTGGCACCGTGTTTCAGGACGCGCGACTGTTCCCGCATCTCAGCGTGGCGCAAAACCTGATGTTCGGTGCCCGCTATGCGCCGCGCGGCAGCAGCGGCCCGTCTCAACGCGACGTGGTGGCACTGCTTGGGCTAGAGACATTGCTCGACCGCGCGCCTGCCACGCTGTCAGGCGGTCAAAAGCAGCGCGTCGCCTTGGGCCGCGCCTTGCTGAGCCACCCGCGCATGTTGCTGATGGATGAACCGCTCGCCAGTCTGGACGGGCCCCGCAAGCAAGAGATTTTGCCCTTTCTCGAACGGCTGCGCGACGGGCCGCTGGGGCTGCCGATCCTGTATGTCAGCCACGCGGTGGACGAGATCGCGCGGCTGGCCGATACACTGGTGTTGATCCAGAACGGGACAGTCCAGGCGCAAGGCCCGCTGTTCGATGTCATGTCAGACCCCGCCGCCGTGCCCCTGCTTGGTGTCCGCGAGGCGGGTGCCGTGATCGAAGCGGATGTCCTTGAGCATGGGAATGACGGGATCACGACCCTGCGGATCAGCGCCGGAGAGCTTGAGCTGCCCGGCGTGCACGCCGATGCCGGTGCCCGCGTGCGGCTGCGGGTGCTGGCCCAGGACGTGATCCTGTCCCTGACCCGCCCCGAGGGGCTGAGCTCGGTCAACGTGCTGCCCGTCACGGTCGAGGCGGTTCACCCCGGCGACGGTCCGGGCGCGGCCATTGCCCTGCGTGCGGGGCGTGACCGGTTGCTCAGCCGTGTGACGGCACGCGCTGTCGCCGAGCTTGGCCTGACACCGGGCATGACCTGCTATGCGATCCTCAAGGCCACCACGGTCGCGCCGGGCAGTATCGGGCGCTAGGCGATCTTGCGCAGCCCGACCTTCGCGCGCAGCCGCTCGACCAGTTCTTCGTGGGGGACATCCGCATCAATCGCCAGCTTGCGCAGCCCGAAATGCACATGGGCCATATCTTCGTAATAGCTGGTATAGGCATAGTTGGTCGCCGCACCGGCCACCGCCCCCAGCACCGGCACCGCCTGCGCGGCCAGCTTCTGCCCCAAGACCAGCGCCAGACGCGGGGCCACTTTGGCAATCACCGCCTGCATGGCGCGCCCGCTTAGCGCGACCCGCGCCGATAGGAATGCCAGATCGGCCCCGTCATCCTCTGACAAGGGCCCCGCGGCGCTGAACACCTGCACGCAATCGAACTGCACATTCTCGGCATGGGCATCAAAGCCGTGTTCCACCGCCACCCCCTGAATAACGCGGAGCAACAAGGTCGTCGTCACCGGCAGCTCTGCCAGTGCCGTAGGCAGGCCACCTGCGCCGCCCGCCGCCCCCATCGCCGCGCTGACCGCCTGGTTCAGCCAGCTTTTCTGGTCCGGCACCATCGACCGCGTCGACGTCGCTGCCTTCATCGCCTGGCCCAATGCCTTGACGGTGGCGCTTTCAAGATTGCGGCGCACGGGCGAGGGAAGCTTGTCGATCAACCCCTCGGCGCTGCCGCCGATGACGTTCAACACATTAATACCCACACCGCCCGCGCTTTTGTAGCGCTTGGCGATCTGGTCCAGCCGTGCCTCTACGTCAATGGTGCTGGGTAGGTTGCTTTCAATCTGCATGGGGTGGGGCCTCCGCCTGTTTGGCTAGAATGTGGGCCATCCCGCCGCCGCTTTCAATGTGGCCAAGCGGTGACATCGCCCGCGATACCTTCCCACGCGCCATCGACCAGCGCGCGACCCAACACCCGTTCAGGGTTCGTTGGCGGCGGCATCACCACATCGGTCAGCAAGGTAAAGCCGAAGCGGTTATAGTAAGGCGCATCCCCCACCAGCATCACGCGCGACCACCCCAGCGGGGCCGCTTGCGCCAGACTGCCCTCGATCAGCAAGGCACCCAAGCCTTCGCCCTGCCGCGTCGGGTGCACGGCAACGGGCCCCAACAACAGCGCGGCATGGGCACCGATACAGACCGGCCAATAGCGGATGGCCCCGGCAAGGATACCGCCCGCGTCACGTGCCACATGGTTCAGCCCCGCCACAGGCGGCACCCCGTCGCGCAGGCGATAGGACGACAACGCTTCGCGTCCCGGCGCAAAGCAGGTGTCGTATAACGCTTCGACTTCCCAGTGATCGGCAGCCGTCTCGGGGGTAATATGATACAAGGCGTGGCCCTCTGGACGGTTTTCCTGTGGCGCTGCCTTTATCATGGCGCTAGCCATAGGTGCAAACCATGAGGAGAGTTTGATGTTCTACCGCCCGCAAGACGGCCACCCCCTGCCCCATAACCCGTTCAACGCGATTGTCACCCCACGCCCGATCGGATGGATTTCCACCCGAGACGCGGACGGGAACGACAATCTGGCCCCCTATTCGTTTTTCAACGGGGTCGCCTATACGCCGCCGCAGGTGATGTTTGCCTCTACCGGGACCAAGGCCGATGTGGACGGGACCAAGGACAGCATGGCCAACATCCGCGAGACCGGCGTCTTCTGCGTGAACATTGTCGAATACGCGATGCGCGACGCGATGAACGCCTCCTCTGCGACGCTGCCCCATGGCGCGGATGAATTCGGCCACGCTGGCGTCGAAAAGGCGAGCTGCGACCAGATCAATTGCGCCCGTGTGGCGACCGCCCCTGCCAGCCTGGAATGCCGCATGACCCAGATGGTCAAGATCGAGGGAGAGAATAACTTTGTCGTCTTCGGCGAGGTCGTCGGCGTCCATATGCGCGACGATTGCATCAAGGACGGGCGCTTTGATGTGACGACCTTCCAACCGCTGTCCCGCTTGGGCTACCGCGATTATGCCCGCGTGACCGACGTGTTCGAGATCATCCGCCCCGACGATTGATCCCGCCCCATTCCGAAAAGCGAAAAGCCCCCGATGCGGACTGCATCGGGGGCTTTTTGTTTCAGTCGGTCGGGCGGTTTAGTGACCGCCAAGAATGCCGGTACGGACCTGATAGTTCGCCGCGATCTCGTAGTCGGGATCATCGTCGCTATCGATCATCAGATGCCCGGCCTTCTTCAGCAAACGGTGACAATCGCGGCTGAGGTGGCGCAGCTGGATGCGCTTGCCCGCGCCTTCGTATTTCGCGGCAATCGTCTCGATCGCTTGCAGGGCGGATTGGTCCACAACGCGGCTGTCCTCGAAATCGACGATCACCTCGCTGGGGTCGGCCTTGACGTTAAAGAGCTCGGCGAAACCTTCGGACGATCCAAAGAACAGCGGCCCCTGAATCTGATAGACCTTGGCCCCTTCGGGTGTGGTGTATGTCTTGGCGTGGATGCGCCGCGCATTGTTCCACGCATAGGCCAGCGCCGACACGATCACACCGACGACCACCGCGACCGCAAGGTCTTCGTAGACGGTGACGACAGTGACCAGCAGGATCACGAAGGCATCGGTCAGTGGCACTTTGCGCAGGATCCCAAAGGAGTTCCACGCGAAGGTGCCGATCACGACCATGAACATCACCCCGACCAGTGCTGCCAGCGGGATCTGTTCGATCAGTGGCGCGCCGACCAGAATGAACAGCAGCAAAAAGACCGCAGCTGCAATCCCCGCAACCCGCGTGCGCCCGCCGGATTTCACGTTGATCATGGACTGACCGATCATGGCGCAGCCGCCCATACCGCCAAAGAAGCCGGTCACGGTATTGGCCACGCCCTGCGCGATACATTCCTGGCTGGCCCCGCCGCGGGTGTTGGTCAGGTCGCTGACAAGGTTCAACGTCAGCAGCGATTCAATCAAGCCGATAGCCGCAAGGATCACCGCATAGGGCAGGATGATATACAGCGTCTCGAGCGTGAAGGGTGCCAAGGCGGTGCCGTACAGGCCGACACCTTCGCCAAACGGCATGTGGAACGTCGGAAAGCCACCCTCGATCGAGGCCAGATCGCCGACCCGTGGCACATCCATGCCTGTCGCGATCACCAGAATGGCGATGATGCCGATGCCTGCCAGCGGTGCGGGGATCAGCTTGGTGATGCGCGGCATGACCCAGATGATCGCCATCGTCGCGGCGACAAGCGCCAGCATAAGGTAAAGCGGCCCACCCGACAGCCATTCGCCACCCGACATGCCGTGACCTGTATCAACCATCGTGCCCGGTACTTTGAACTGACCCATCTGGGCAAGGAAGATCACGATTGCCAGACCGTTCACGAACCCCAGCATAACAGGGTGCGGCACCAGCCGCATGAATTTGCCCCACTGCATGACACCTGCGAAAATCTGGATCAGCCCCATCAGCACGACAGTGGCGAACAGATATTCGACCCCGTGCTGCGCAACCAATGCGACCATCACAACGGCCAAAGCCCCTGTCGCCCCCGAGATCATCCCCGGACGCCCGCCGATCAACGCGGTGATCAACCCCACCAGAAAGGCCGCATAGAGGCCCACCAACGGGTGGACCCCCGCGACAAAGGCAAAGGCAACCGCTTCGGGCACAAGGGCCAGGGCGACGGTCAGCCCCGACAGCAATTCGATGCGCAGCCGCGACGGAGAGAACCCCTCTCCCGGCATCCATCTCAGGTCGGTCACATCAAGATTTTTGGTAAAACTACGGAACGTGGTACGCGCCATCGGGCATCCTTCGGGTCAAATCGCATCAATAAGTCGGAAAGGTCTTTGCGGCCTCCTAGCTGAAACGTGAACAAAATGGAAGCCACGCGACGGTGCGGGCCGGATTCAAGGCTTTCCCTATGGGCCAAGCTTGATACTCTGCGCACAACTCAATCCAAGGGCGACTTCATGACTCAGACGAAAATTGCCGTGATCGGCGGCTCCGGCATCTATGACATCAACGGGCTGGAGGGGGCCGAATGGCTTACCGTGGAAAGTCCCTGGGGCCCGCCCTCCGATGCGATCCTGACCGGCACGCTGGACGGGGTAGAGATGGCCTTTCTGCCGCGCCACGGACGCGGACATGTGCATGCGCCCTCTACCGTTCCCTACCGCGCCAATATCGATGCGCTGAAACGGCTCGGCTGCACGGATGTGATCAGCGTCTCGGCTTGCGGGTCGTTCCGCGATGAAATGGCGCCGGGAGATTTTGTGATTGTGGACCAGTTCATCGACCGCACCATCGCGCGGGAGAAATCTTTCTTCGGCACCGGCTGCGTGGCCCATGTCAGCGTGGCGCACCCCACCTGCCCACGTTTGGGCGACGCCTGCGAAACCGCTGCGCGCGACGCGGGCATCAACGTGCACCGCGGCGGCACCTACCTTGCGATGGAGGGGCCGCAGTTCAGCACATTGGCGGAATCCAAGATGTACCGCGAAAGCTGGGGGGCGGATGTGATCGGCATGACCAATATGCCCGAAGCGAAATTGGCCCGCGAGGCAGAGCTTTGCTATGCCTCGGTCGCGATGATCACGGATTACGACAGCTGGCATCCGGACCACGGCGAGGTCGATGTGACCAAGATCATCGAGACGTTGATGGGCAATGCCGACAAGGGCCGTCAGCTGGTCGCGCGCCTGCCCAAACTGCTAGGAGCCGACCGCACCCCCTGCCCGCACGGCTGCGACCGTGCGTTGGAATATGCGATCATGACCCAGCCCGAAATGCGCGACTCGGCCCTTGTGGCCAAGCTGGATGCCGTCGCGGGGCGCGTGCTTTAGGCGCACTGCAAACGCCGTCGCAGCGCCCGTGGCGGGTGCTGTGGCAGGTGAGTTTATTTGGCAAAATGAAGCGGGGCCTTGCGGCTTTGACGTGATGTCCCGCGGGGCCGCGCTGAGGAAGATGCTTGCTGACAGGGAGCGGGTCGCTTAACGCTGTGGCGCGGTTGTTGCGCTGGTGTGGCGACCGACCAAAGCCCAACGACCGGAGCACTGCATGAAACAGGTTCAAGATTACATCCGTACCATTGTCGATTTCCCTCACGAAGGGATCATGTTTCGCGATGTGACCACGCTTTTCGCCGACCCGCGCGGGTTCCGGATGGCCATCGACCAGATGCTGCACCCCTATGCCGGTATCGACATCGACAAGGTCGTCGGGCTTGAGGCGCGCGGCTTTATTCTGGGCGGCGCGATCGCGCATCAGCTGTCCGTCGGCTTTGTGCCTATTCGCAAGAAGGGCAAGCTGCCCGGTCGCACCATCTCTCAGGATTACAAGCTGGAATACGGCGAGGCAATTGTGGAGCTGCACGACGACGCGATCAAACCCGGTGAGAAGGTGTTGGTTGTCGACGATCTACTGGCCACCGGTGGCACCGCCGAGGCGGGGATCAAGCTGATCCAGCGTTTGGGCGGCGAGATCGTGTCCTGCGCCTTTATCATCGACCTGCCGGAACTTGGCGGGCGCAAGCGGCTGGAAGCGATGGGGATGGAGGTCAACGCGCTCTGTGCCTTTGAAGGCGCGTAAACCGCATTGCCGAGACTTTATTCCGGCGCGGGGAACATCGCGCCGGGGTTCATGATCCCGTTCGGATCCAGCGCCGCCTTGATCGCGCGCAACGCAGAGAGCTTTGCCGGATCGCTATAGCGTTCGAGGTCNTTGACCTTGAGCCGCCCGATCCCGTGCTCCGCACTGACAGAGCCGCCGAGCTCGTGCACCAGATCATGGATCGCCGTCTTGATGGGCAAGCGATCCTCCAGATGATCCTCGCGGCTTCGGCCCTGCACCGGGAAAACGTTGTAGTGCAGGTTGCCGTCGCCCACNTGGCCGAAACAATTGATCCTGAAATCGCCCAGCGCGCCGACCTTTTCCCCCGCGCGGATGATAAATTCGGGCAGCGCGCCCAAGGGGACCGAGATATCGTGGCTNGAGATCGACCCGATCTGGCGGTTGGCGTGGGGCATCATCTCGCGGACGGCCCAGAAATCTTCGGACTGCTGCTGGCTTTGCGCGATGAGCCCGTCTGTCACCAGCTCCGCCTCGAAGGCGGCGGCAAACAGNGTCTCGAGCGCCGCCATCGGTTCCAGATCACCGCTGAGGCCCANTTCGATCAGCACGCTCCATTCNGGCGGGGTGTCGAAGGGCTGGCGNAGTTCGGGCATCTTTTCGGTGAGGAAATCCAGCCCGACGCCGTTCATGATCTCGAACGCGCTGATCATCTCGCCCAANTGACTGCGCGCGAGCGACAGCAGCTTCAGCGCCGCCGCCGGAGAGTTCACGACCAGCAGCGCGGTCCCCGTCTTGGCGGGCCGCGGGTAGAGTTTGAGCGCAGCGGCGGTGATGACGCCAAGNGTGCCCTCGGCACCGACCAGCAGGTGACGCAGATCGTAGCCGGTGTTGTTCTTGCGCAGCCGTGTCAGGCCGTTCCATATCTGGCCATCGGGCAGCACGGCCTCTAGCCCCAGACAGAGATCACGGGCGTTGCCATAGCGCAGCACGCCGGTGCCNCCCGCATTTGTCGCCAGATTACCCCCAATGCGGGCAGAGCCCTGAGCCGCGAGGGTCAGGGGAAACANGCGATCCGCNGCNTCGGCGGCGTCNTGCACGTCNGACAGGATCATCCCCGCTTCGGCTACCAGCACGTTTTCATCNGGGTAGACTGCGCGAAGTTTGTTCATGCGTTCCAGCGACAGGATCAGCGGNGCGGGGCCAGAGTCTGCCACCTGGCCGCCCACAAGTCCGGTACCTCCGCCATAGGGGATCACGCCGACCCGTGCTGCATTGGCATGGCGGATCAGGGTCGCNACCTCTTCGACCGTGCGTGGCAGNGCCAGCACNGCCGATTTTCCGGCATACAGCCCGCGGGGTTCTTCCAGATAGCGGGGTTCGACCGCGCGGAAGACGTCGGGCGACAGATCGGCACGCAGCGCGGCCTCGAATGCGGGATCGGCGGGGTTCAATGTCATGGCCTATTGATCGCGCCAAGCGGGGCGGGATGCAAGCGGCTTTGGTCCTCGCTAATGCAGGATCGGCGGCTTTGACGGGTCAGAGCCGGGGGCCTCCATCCGCGGGGTTTTTTCCAGCGGGTCCATCTGGGGCAGATCAAAACGCAGCCCGACTTTCGACAGTTTTTCAACCGTCGGATCAGAGGGCGCGAAGAAGCCCACATCCATNGCCCCCGCATCGATACCCGAGAATGTCAGCGCCTCGGAAGCGGCACGAACCAGCGCGTCTTGCGCGCGCGGGATGGCCCCGACAAAGCCCAGCAGATGCCCGCGCCCGCCGCCNGTGTATTCAACCCCGACCAGCCACGCCCCTGCCGCCATGCCTGTGGCGGTCGCCAGCTTGGCATCAATCGCGGCAATCAGCGTTTCGGGCAGGCCCTTGGGCGGCAGAACACGGTCGATGCGCGCCTCGACCTCTCCGGCTTCATGGGCGAGTGTGTCGCGCAGCCAAGCCACGGCGCTGTCGGGCAGCANGATCGCCGAAGGNGCGACATCNAGGTTCACCGCCATGCCAAGCGGTTGGCCATCCAGCATCCCCGCAATCGCGCGCCCCGACAGNGCCACATAGGGCNCNGGCTGCCCGACATAGGCCGCAAGCCGTTCNATCCGGTCAAAGACCAGCACATAGGCGTCNTCNAGCAGGACAGGGCTGACCTGATCGGCNTCCGGTTCGGCTTCGAGCAGCAGGAAAAGCTCCACATCGGCCATGCGTTCGTAGAACCGCAGGCGGGCAGCGTCATCGCTTTCATCGGCCATCATGGCGGCATGGGCGATGTCCAGGGGCGTCGCTTCAGTCATCCAGTACATTCCTTACAGCAGCGCGGAGCCGGGGAAGCACGTCCTCCTCGAACCACGGATTTTTCTTGAGCCAACCGGTATTGCGCCACGACGGATGAGGCAAGGCAAAGACGCCCTTCGGGTGGTTTTGCCAATCGGCGACGGCGCGGGTGACTGTGGTGAACCCAGGCAGGTGATAGCGCATGGCATAGGCCCCGATCAACACGGTCAGCCGGACATCGGGCACGGTATCCAGCGCCCGGGCCCGCCATGTTTTCGCACAGATCGGCGGAGGCGGCAGATCGCTGCCCTTGGCGTCATAACCCGGAAAGCAAAAGGCCATGGGGATGATCGCCACGCGGCTGCGGTCGTAAAAGGTCGTCTCGTCCACGCCCAGCCAGTCGCGCAGCCGTTTGCCCGAGGCATCCCAGAAGGGGGTGTTTGCCTCATGCACTTTCAACCCCGGCGCTTGCGAGGCGATCAGCAGCCGCGCGCCGGGTTGGAACCAGACCACCGGATTGGGCCGGTGCCCCGTCGCCGTAGCCGCAAAGCGGTCGGCGCAGAGGGTGCATTGGCTGAGTTCGGGGCGGATGTCGGTCATGGTGGTAGACCTAAGCGGTGGCGCGCCGGTTTCAAAGGGGGCGGTGACGCGGTGGTGTTTGACCATCGTTTCGAGACATTTCGAAATGAGCTTGACGCGGCCAATCATTTCTATATTTCTAAAAACATGAAAATGAATCCCGCCTCCCCCCATGACCTTTCCTTGGCCGCTGCGCGCTTTGCCGCGCTCGGGTCAGAACAACGGTTGCAAGTTCTCCGTTTGCTGGTGCGCGCAGGCCCTGACGGGCTGACCATCGGCACGCTGGGTGATCGCGCGGGCATCACCGGGTCGACGCTGACCCATCATCTGAAACTGCTTGTGGCCGCGGGGCTGGTGCGCCAGCAGCGGCAGGGGCGTAGCACCATCTGCGCGGCGGTATCCCATGACGCGGTACAGGATCTGTCCGAGTTCCTGATGACAGAGTGTTGCGCCGACGCCGCGGTCCCCTGCCCTGATCATCCCCACGGTTAACACCACAGATAGCGAAAGTCCCCCATGTCACACAGTCACCATCATCACGTCGATCCCGACAGCGGCGACGGCAAGATTGCCCTCGCGGTGGCGATCAACCTCGGCCTCACGGTCGCGCAGGTCATCGGCGGGATCGTCGCGGGCAGCCTGTCGCTGATCGCCGATGCGCTGCATAACTTCAGCGACGCCATCGCGCTGATCATCGCCTTTGCCGCGCGCAAGATCGCCCGTCGTCCAGCCAATGCAGATATGACCTTTGGTTACGGCCGGATCGAGGCGGTCGCGGCGCTGATCAACTATACCACGTTGATCGTGATCGGCCTGTATCTGGTCTATGAGGCCGCGATGCGCTTTGCCAATCCCGAACCCGTGGCGGGCTGGATCGTGGTGATCGTCGCCGGCTTCGCCTTGCTGGTGGATCTGGGCACCGCCGCGTTGACCTTTCGCGCATCGAAATCCAGCGTGAACATCCGCGCGGCCTTTTTGCACAATGTGGCGGATGCCTTGGGGTCGGTCGCCGTGATCGTGGCGGGGACGCTGATGATCCTGTTCGGATGGGCTTGGGTGGACCCGTTGGCCACGCTGCTGATTGCCGGATACATCCTTTGGCAATCCGCGACCGAACTGCCGCAGGTGGCACGGATCCTGATGCTTGCCTCGCCCGATGCGCTGCGCACCGAAGACGTGATCGCGGCACTGCGCGACCAGCCTGGCGTTACAGATGTCCATCATGTGCACCTGTGGCTGATGGAGGAACACGGCGCTGCCTTTGACGCCCATATCGTTGCCGAACAAGGCACCGACCCAAGCGCCCTGCGCCAAGCGTTGAAATCCTACCTGAAGTCCGAGTTCGATCTGAACCACGTCACGCTGGAGCTTGAGACCCAGGATGCCCAATGCCACGACGCCAAGGTGATCGGTCACTAACACCCGCACCCCTCGACCTTTCGTATAGCGCGCCCTGCAAACCATCGCCGATGGCACTGCCTTCGGGCGCGTGGGTCGTTTTGGCTCCTTGTAAATTCGGCCCCAACTACGACATAATATAGTCAAAATAGAGGGCTAGACACCGACCAAGGCTCGGGAAACAGGGCGCGACATACCCGCAACAGCACCAATCGGAGCAGGCATGCTGGAATTCGACAACGTCTCCAAGTCCTTTTGGACTGGCACGCAACACAAGGTCATTCTCGACCATGTGTCATTTCGCGTGGATTTGGGTCATTCCCTTGGCATCCTCGCCCCGAACGGCACCGGCAAGACGACCCTTATCAATATGATGGCGGGGCTGGAAAAGCCGGACGAAGGCGAGATCCGGCGCGGCTGCAACATCAGCTTCCCGCTGGGGTTCATGGGCGGTGTCGTCAACAAGGTTTCCGCGGTAGAGAATGCCCGCTATATTGCCCGTCTCTATGGGCTGGACCCTGACTACGTCGAAAGCTTTTGTCGCTGGCTGTGTGGGTTAGGGGAATATTTTGACCAGCCCGTCGGGACATATTCGGCCGGGATGAAATCACGGTTTTCGTTTTCACTGCTGCTTGCGCTTGATTTCGACATCTATTTGATCGACGAAGGCATGCCGAGCACCACAGATGTGGAGTTCAACCGCAAGGCGGGCGAAATTCTGCAAGAACGGCTGCGCACGACGACGATCATCATCGTTTCGCACCAAGCCGAGACGTTGGAACAATTCGCGCGGTCCGCTGCTGTCTTGCTTGGCGGAAAGCTACATATCTTCGACACCTTGGAAGAGGCCAAACAGCTGTATGACTACGAAACCCAAGGCTAGAAAATTCCGCATCAAACGTGCGACCCCCGCTGCGGCCCCCAAGGGGAACGACGCGGTCGAACGTGATGCCCCCGCGGCAGCCACGCCAAAGCCGCAGGCCCCCGACGCGCCACGCGCTGCGGCTGCAGCGCCCAGCCAAGCTGCCGCAGCCTCCGCCGCGCGCCCGACCCCGCCCTCCGACGCCCGCAGCGGCGAGGTGTCATCAGCGACCGAAGTCAGCGGAGAGCAGGACATCGACGCGATCCGCCGCGAAGGGCTGACCGGCCGCCAGCTGCGCATGGCCCGTCGCGTGGCGCAAAAACACGGGCTTGCCCCGACCTCTGACTTCGATGCGGTGCGATTGCTGCGCGCCGAAGGGATCGACCCGTTCCAACGCTCCAACATGCTGGAACTGGTCGTTCCTCAGGACAAGCAATCCACCGGGACGGCATTGCAGAAAGGGCGCATCCAGCTTCCCCAGACAGTCCCTGCCGGGGGGCGCAATCTGCCCTCGACCGACGTTAATCCGATGGAACGCCGCATGCGCGAGATCTCGGACATCCAGCGTGACATCACCAGGCGCCGCCGCCGCAAGATGGCGTTGCTTATGGTGCGTCTCGCGTTCTTTGTAGGGCTGCCCACAATCATGGGCGGGTATTATTTCTACAACATCGCCACGCCGATGTATGCGACAGACAGCCAGTTCCTGATTATCCAGAACGAAGGCACGGGCGGGCTTGGCCCCCTTGGCGGGCTGCTGCCGACGCAGTTTGCCAACTCCGCCGATAGTATCGCGACACAAAGTTACCTTCAGTCAAAAGACGCGATGCTGCGGCTGGACCGAGATGTCGGCTTTATGAAGCATTTCTCGGACCCCGCGATCGACCCGATCCAGCGGATGAACCCTGACGCGTCGAACGAGGAAGCGTATAAATACTATAAGGACAACGTCAAAATCGGATACGATCCGACCGAAGGTATGATCCGCATGGAGGTGATTGCCGCCGATCCCGAGGTCGCGAAAGACTTTTCCGAACACCTGCTGCAATATGCCGAAGAACGCGTGAACGCCCTGTCGCAACAAAAGCGCGAAGACGGCATGCGCGACGCCCGCGAAGCCTTTGAGCAGACGGTCGCCAAACGCCGCGCGGCGCAGGAAGCGCTGATCAAGCTGCAGGTCGACAACGGGGTGGACCCGCAGGCGGTGATCGCATCGATCCGCGGGCAGATCACCAATTATGAAACCTTGCTGCTGGAAAAAGAGCTTGAACTTGCCGCCCTGCTCGACAACCCGCGCCCGAACCGCGCCAAGGTGGACGGTGCCCAAGGCGACGTGCGCCGGCTTAGCGCGCAGCTGGACAAGCTGAACGAACGCATGAACAGCGCGACCGAGGGCACCAACTCGCTTGCACAACAAGCGGTCAGCTTGCAACTGGCGCAGGCCGATCTGGCAGCGGCAGATGCCGCCTTGCAGGCGTCCCAGACCCAGATGGAACAAGCCCGCACAGAGGCCAGCCGCCAGGTCCGATATCTGACCGTCGCGGTGCGTCCGGTGGCGTCGCAAAGCGCCTCATACCCACGCAAGTTCGAGAACACGATTTTGACATTCCTGATCTTTGCGGGCATCTACCTCATGCTATCGCTGACCTCCTCCATTCTAAAAGAACAGGTAACAAAATGACCCAAGTCACCGTTGGAAATGTCGTCATCGGGAATGATCGCCCGCTGACGGTGATCGCAGGCCCCTGCCAGCTGGAAAGCGAAACCCACGCCCAGATGATCGCCGGCCAGATGAAAGAGGCATGCGATGCCGTGGGCGCCCAGTTCGTGTTCAAGGCGAGCTATGACAAAGCCAACCGCACCTCCCTTGGTGGCAAACGCGGGCTTGGCATCGACGAAGGTCTGGCTGTGCTGCAATCGGTGGGCAAATCCATCGGCGTGCCCGTCCTGACCGACGTGCATACCGAAGCGCAATGCGCCATCGCGGCCGAGGCTGTCGACATCCTGCAAATCCCCGCCTTCCTGTGCCGCCAGACCGATATGCTGCTGGCCGCGGGCAATACGGGCAAGGTCGTGAACGTCAAAAAGGGTCAGTTTCTTGCCCCGTGGGATATGCCCAATGTCGTCGCCAAGATCGAATCCACCGGTAACAAACGCATCCTGCTGACCGAACGCGGCACCTCCTTTGGCTACAACACATTGGTCGCTGACATGCGCAGCCTGCCGCAGATGGCGCAAACCGGATACCCTGTCGTGATGGACGCGACCCATTCAGTCCAGCAGCCCGGCGGGCAAGGTGGCTCCAGCGGCGGACAACGCGAGTTCGCCCCCGTCATGGCCCGTGCAGCGGTCGCGATTGGCGTGGGCGCGGTCTTTATCGAAACCCACGAAGACCCGGACAACGCACCGTCGGACGGGCCGAACATGATCTATCTGGATCAGATGCCTGCGCTGGTTGCGTCGTTGATGAAATTCGACGCGCTGGCCAAGGAATACCCCCTCACCTTCTAAGGGGCCATCCTGCCAATACTAGACCTTCGCGGCGTTTCCGAATGCCGCGATCAGCCCTGCGTCCTTTACACCCGGCGCGCTTTCCACACCGGAAGAGACATCTACCTGCCGTGCGCCGGTCATACGGGCGGCCTGAGCCACATTGTCAGGGGTCAGCCCCCCTGCCAGCATCCACGGCTTGTCCCATGTGCGATCTGCGATCAGGCGCCAGTCAAAGGACAATCCATTGCCACCGGGCAGCGCTGCCCCTTTGGGCGGTTTCGCGTCGATCAGGATCTGGTCCGCCACGGCCATATAGGCATCAATCTGTGGCAGGTCATCTGCATCGGCCACACCGACCGCCTTCATCACCGGCAGCCCATAACGCGCCTTGACCTCGGCGACACGCTCGGGCGTTTCCTTGCCGTGTAGCTGCAGCATATCAATAGGCACAGCGGCCGTCAGCGCGTCCAGAAAGGCGTCATCCGCGTTAACCGTCAACGCGACCTTACAGAGCCCCATTGGCACCTCTACAGCCAGTTCAGCGGCTTGATCAATCGTGACGTGCCGGGGGGATTTTTCAAAGAAAACAAAGCCGACATAGCGCGCACCGGCCGCAGCGGCCGCCGCAATATCCTGCGTGCTGCGCAAGCCGCAGAATTTCACGTGCAAATTTTGGGTCATCGGATGGTTCCCGCGCTAAGGGGCATAGGCCCGCTTAGCTTGCTTGATCCAGCAGCGCCAGAACCTCGTCCTGGTCCTGATACTTCTCGCCCTTCAGGCGTGCGACTTCACGTTCCAGACGGCGCATTTCGCGGGCCTGACGTGCGGCTTCGGCACGTTGGCCGTATTCGCGGATCCATTCCCAGACGAAACCCACCAGCAGACCGGCGATGATGCTGCCCAGAATGACAATGAACAGCGGCACCTGAATTTCAGGGTTCAACGCGAACCAGCCCGATACCTCGGTCGGTAGCAACTTCAGCGACACCATNGACCGGTTGGCCAAGGCAACCGCGATCAGTGCAATGGCGAAGATTGCGATGCAGAGGTAGCGAACATAACGCATTAGGAATTCCCGTTTAAACGATCTCTAAGCAGTTTACCGGTCTTGAAGAACGGCACGTGCTTTTCTTCTACATGAACNGTTTCCCCAGTGCGAGGGTTCCGGCCCACACGGGCGTCACGTTTTTTCACTGAAAAGGCACCAAAGCCGCGCAGCTCTACCCGATCACCNTCGGACATCGCGCCGGTNATCTCTTCGAAGATGGTATTTACGATCCGTTCCACGTCGCGCTGATAGAGATGGGGATTGTCGTCGGCAATCTTCTGGATCAGTTCTGACCGGATCATTTAACGTCCTCCGAGGTGCGCAATTAATGTCTTAACTACATGGGACTATAGCAAACCAAACGCGTTCGTGAAGTCATGCATATTTCTATTATTGCGATTAAGTNGCGGGAAGTCGCTGTTTTCCAGTCATTTTTTAGTCACATTTCACNCAACCACNCGGAATAGCGCTGCCAGCCGCCCTTCCNTGCCCCNCGCCACAGATTGCGATTCGNAACGAAAAAGGGCCCCGCAGTCTGCACTGCGAGGCCCCTGATCTGTGCAACAAGCGCTAAGGCTTATTCGTCGCCTTTCAGAGCGGCACCCAGGATATCACCCAAGGATGCGCCGGAGTCAGAGGAGCCATACTGCTCGACTGCTTCTTTCTCTTCTGCGATTTCACGTGCTTTGATCGACACGCCCAGACGGTGCGCTTTCGCGTCAACGTTGGTGATGCGTACGTCAACCTTGTCACCAACCGAGAAACGCTCGGGGCGCTGTTCGGCACGGTCACGCGACAGATCGGAGCGACGGATGAAGGCTTTCATGCCTTCGTATTCGACTTCGATGCCACCGTCTTCGATGGAGGTCACGGTCACAGTCACAACGGAACCGCGCTTCACGCCGCCCACTGCTTCTGCGAACTTGTCGCCGCCCACACCTTTGATCGACAGGCTGATGCGTTCTTTTTCCACGTCAACTTCGGAAACAACGGCCTGAACCGTGTCACCTTTGCGGTAGTCCTGGATCGCTTCTTCGCCGCGCTGGTCCCAGCTCAGGTCNGANAGGTGAACCATGCCGTCGATGTCGCCTGGCAGGCCAACAAACAGACCGAATTCGGTGATGTTTTTGACTTCGCCTTCAACTTCGGTGCCTTCTGGGTGTGTTTCAGCAAACACTTCCCATGGGTTGCGCATNGTCTGTTTCAGACCAAGGGAAACGCGACGCTTGGCGCCATCGATTTCCAGAACCATGACTTCGACTTCTTGGCTGGTGGAAACGATTTTGCCGGGGTGTACGTTCTTCTTTGTCCAGGACATTTCGGAAACGTGAACCAGACCTTCAACGCCTGGCTCCAGCTCAACAAATGCACCGTAATCGGTGATGTTGGTGACGCGGCCAGTGTGCGTGGATTCCAGCGGGTACTTGGCTTGAACCAGATCCCATGGATCTTCTTGCAGCTGTTTCATACCCAAGGAGATGCGGTGCGTCTCTTTGTTGNTCTTGATGACCTGAACCTTGATGGTTTCGCCGATCGACAGGATCTCGGATGGGTGGTTCACACGGCGCCATGCCATGTCTGTGACGTGCAGCAGGCCGTCAACACCGCCCAGATCAACGAAGGCACCGTATTCGGTGATGTTCTTGACCACACCGTCAACTTCCTGACCNTCGGTCAGGTTGCCGATAACTTCGGCACGCTGTTCGGCACGGGATTCTTCAAGNATTGCACGACGCGAAACAACGATGTTGCCACGACGACGGTCCATTTTCAGAACTTGGAACGGCTGCTTCAGACCCATCAGAGGGCCGGCATCGCGCACGGGGCGCACGTCAACTTGNGAACCGGGAAGGAAGGCAACTGCGCCGCCCAGATCAACGGTAAAGCCACCTTTAACGCGGCCAAAGATCGCGCCTTCAACGCGCTCTTCTGCGGCATAGGCTTTTTCCAGACGGTCCCAGGCTTCTTCGCGACGGGCCATCTCGCGNGAGATNACAGCTTCNCCACGGGAGTTTTCTACCTGACGCAGGAATACTTCGACTTCGTCGCCGACTTCCACTTTGGGTGCTTCGCCAGGCTCGGCAAATTCTTTCAGTTCAACGCGGCCTTCCATCTTGTAGCCTACGTCGATAATAGCTTGGCCCGCTTCGATCGCGATAACCTTGCCTTTGACAACAGAGCCCTCTTCGGGCGTGTCCATTTCAAAGCTTTCTTCCAAAAGTGCTTCGAAGTCTTCCATTGAGTTCATAGCCATGTAGCTTGATTTTCCTTTAGCATTTGGTTTCTGGCCGCGCGGTTGTCTCCGCCGGTCTGTGGTTAAAATTGTCATCCGCGATGGGATTCGATCCGCAAAACAAAGAGGGCCGGATGAAACCGACCCTGCCTGATATCTCGCGCCCGAAACGTGTATCCGCCCCTTAGACAGTCGCGCGTATAGCCCNGTTTCGGGGCAAAGGCAAGGGCNGGCACGGGTGANCCCCTGTTCACAAAGGTTCATACCGGGCGATGTCAGCAAAAAGGGCAGACCGTAGCCTGCCCTTGTCCATTTGGTCATCCGCGCAAAGTGGTATCAGCTTTCAGTCGGGCCGCCCGCCTCTTTCCAGCCGGGGAAACCGCCGATATTGGTGACATTGGTATAGCCCATGTCGTGCAGCGTCTTACCCGACAGCGCGGCCTGACCGCCCGCGCCGCAGATCAGGTAAATTTCTGCGTCTTTTTCGAAGATCGGGTTATACATCTCTTCCTTGTTGGGGTCGGCGCGGAATTCGATCATGCCGCGCGGCACACGATGCGCGCCCTTGATGGTCCCGCTTTTAGCGATGTCGCCGGAATCGCGCACGTCGATAAAGACACCCTTGCCTTCGGCATGTTTTGCAATCGCGTCCTTGGCGTCCATCTTGGGGACAACGGCATTCGCATCGTCGAGATAGTCTTGAGCGGTCTTCATAGTCAGCACCTCTTGTTTATTCCTATCGTGCCCAGCCTATCGCCAGACACGTCCCAGACCAACGTCATGCACCGACATTCGTTCCACCGCGTCTAGTCACCTCTACGTGCGGCCACCAGTTCGATGGCGCGGGCCACGGCTGTTTCGATATCCATGGTCGAGGTATCCATCAGCTCTGCATCCTCGGCGGGCTTCAGCGGTGCCTCGGCGCGGGTGCTGTCGCGGGCATCGCGGGCCTGCACATCGGCCAGCACCCCTTCCAGCGTGACCTCGGCCCCCTTGGCGCTAAGCTCGGCAAAGCGGCGCTGTGCACGGACCTCGGGCGTGGCGGTAATGAACAGCTTGACCGGCGCATCGGGGCAGATCACCGTACCAATGTCGCGCCCGTCCAGCACCGCGCCCCCTGCCCGCATGGCAAAGCTGCGCTGGAAATCGACCAAAGCGGCCCGCACAGCGGGGATCGCGGCCGCGCGGCTCGCGGCCTCTGCCACGGCATTGGTGCGCAGATGGTCATTCTCAAGATCATCGGCTTGCAGGGTCAAGGCGGCCTCTTCGGCGGTCATACCCTCCAGCACTTTCGCCCCTACGGCGCGATAGAGCAGGCCGGTATCCAGATGCGCAAAACCGAAATGCGCCGCAACAGCGCGCCCGACAGTGCCCTTGCCCGCCGCAGCCGGCCCGTCAATCGCAACGGTAAAGCCCAGCATCACGCATCCCCCCGCGTCACATCCGCGCCAAGGCGTTTCATCAGCGGCTCGAAGATCGGGAAGGACGTGGTGATCGGCGACCCGTCATCCACACTGACAGGGGACGTTGCGGCCATGCCAAGGATCATAAAGGACATCGCGATGCGGTGGTCCAGCTGGCTGGCGCAGGTGGCCCCGCCCGGCACGTTCCCGTGCCCCCGTCCGGTGACCGCCCACCAATCGGGGCCCTCGTCCACTTCGATCCCGTTGGCGCGCAGCCCCTTGGCCATCGCGTCGATCCGGTCGCTTTCCTTGACCCGCAGCTCTTTCACGCCACGCATCATCGTCTGGCCCTGCGCAAAGGCGGCCACGACAGAGAGCACCGGATATTCGTCGATCATCGACGCCGCGCGCGCCGGCGGCACCTCGATCCCTTTGAGGTCGGGCGAGAATTTGGCGCGCAGGTCGGCGACAGGCTCGCCGCCCTCGGTCCGCTCGTTCTCATAGGTCAAATCGGCCCCCATCTCGCGCAGCGTGGTGAACAGCCCTGCCCGTGTCGGGTTCAGCCCGATCCCCGGCACCAGCACGTCGGATCCCGGCACGATCAAGGCAGCACAGACCGGAAACGCAGCCGAGGACGGATCGCGCGGCACATCAACATGCTGGGCCTGTAGCTCTGGCTGGCCGGTCAGAGTGATCACACGGCCCTCATCCGTGTCTTCCACCGAGATCTCGGCACCGAAGCCCGCCAACATCCGCTCCGTATGATCGCGCGTGGCCTCGGCCTCGATCACGACGGTCTTGCCGGGGGCGTTCAGCCCTGCCAGCAAGACGGCGGATTTCACCTGTGCGGACGGCACTGGCACGGTGTAGCGCACGGGCACCGGGTCAGCCGCCCCCACGATGGTCATGGGCAAGCGTCCGCCCTTGCGCCCGACAGATTGCGTGCCGAACAGAGCCAGCGGATCGGTGACCCGCGCCATGGGGCGGCCGTTCAGGCTGGCGTCGCCGGTGAATGTCGCGGTGATGGGGGAGGTCGCCATTGACCCCATGATCAAGCGCACCCCTGTGCCCGAGTTTCCGCAGTCGATCACCCCGTCCGGTTCTGCGAAACCGCCCACGCCCACACCGCGCACAGACCAGTTACCACCGCCCATATTGGTGACTTCCGCGCCAAAGGCCTGCATCGCCTTGGCCGTGTCCAGCACATCGTCGCCTTCAAGCAATCCGCTGATGGTGGTTTCGCCGATGCACATCGCGCCCAAAATCAAGGACCGGTGCGAGATCGACTTGTCCCCCGGCACCTCGGCCACGCCGGACAGCGGGCCGCAAGCGGTAGAGGTCATCGGGACGGGCGTGGCGTGGCTGGACATGGATAACCCTCAAAAAAACTTCCTGAAAGCCCGTCTTAAACCAGCGATCCCGCCCCGTCCATTGCCAGCGTTCTTGGCCCGCGCCCGCCCGCTCAGGTCTTGCGGAAAGTCAGGTAGTGCGGCACGCGCCCTTCGCGCAGGGCTTTTTGTTCGTAGCGCGTGGAAATCCAGTCGCCCCA
The DNA here is from genome assembly GCF_002167505.1 of Sulfitobacter sp. TMED3. Lineage (NCBI taxonomy): Bacteria > Pseudomonadati > Pseudomonadota > Alphaproteobacteria > Rhodobacterales > Roseobacteraceae > Sulfitobacter > Sulfitobacter sp. TMED3. The sequence goes on from NZ_NHBI01000035.1 coordinate 41,543, forward strand.
GGGTTCTTTCCAGTCGCCGGGGCGTTCCGCCAGCCATTCGAACCCGTGGCGCGGCACCTGTTCAAGCGTCTGGCGCACATAGTCTTCGATGTCCGTGGCCACGCGAAAGATCGCGCCGGGCTTTAGCACCTTTGCCAGCGGCTCAAGGTGTTCCGGTGTCACAAAGCGGCGCCGGTGATGGCGCGTTTTCGGCCACGGATCGGGGTACAGCAGGAAAGCGCGGTCAATCGACGCCTCTGGCAGCACGTCAAAGATATCGCGTGCATCGCCCGGATGGATCGCCACGTTNTCGACACCCGCGCGGCGGATCTTGCCCAACAGCATCGCAACCCCGTTGATGTAGGGCTCACAGCCGATGATGCCCACGTCAGGGTTTTGCGCGGCCTGATGCACCATATGTTCGCCGCCGCCAAAGCCGACCTCGAGCCAGACGGGTTTGCCGCCAAACAGCGTCGGCAGGTCCAGCGGGGTACGGTCGGGGTTCGCGTCCCAATCGACAGGACCGGGCGACAGCGCCTCTAGATCCTCTTCGATATAGCCTTTCTGGCTTTGCTTAAGCGATTTGCCTTTAAGGCGACCGTAGAAATTGCGGCGGGGGCGTTCAGGATGTGTCATGGCGCTGGCTTTAGCCTGCGCGGGGGACGGGCGCAACATTTCGCGTAAGCCCGCGCTGCAAAAGCCCACGCGCCCCATGCGCAACNGCGGTGCCGCCCCTTTGAGGCACAGCAAACCCGGAACGATCACGCCGACTTTACNTTGAGCTACAGNGNTCTACCTGACCNNGAACCGATAATAATGCAGCGGAGGACATGCGAATGCGGGAACTGGCAAGCCGNCTNGGACTACGAACGGACCCTACGATATTCTTTGTTTCCGCCCTGTGTACCGCCCTATTTGTACTGGCTCTTGTACTTGCCCCTGAACCGATCGGGGATGCTTTCGCCGCAGGCCGCGCCTGGATCGTATCGCATCTGGGGTGGTTCTTTATTCTTGGCGTCAACGTCTGGCTGGGCTTTCTGATCTGGGCCGCNATGAGCCGTCACGGCCATATCCGCCTTGGCCCGCGCGACAGCCGCCCCGACTATACAAACCTGTCGTGGTTCACCATGCTTTTCGCGGGCGGCATCGGCACCGTGCTGATGTTCTGGGGCGTGGCCGAACCGATCAGCCATTTTTCGGACCCGCCCCTGCCNGGCGTTGAACCNTTNACGGAACAGGCCGCACAAGANGCCATCTCTATCGCCACNTACCACCTTGCGCTGCACACCTGGACGATCTTCGCGCTGCCCGGTCTNGCCTTTGCCTATTTCATCAACCGNTATGANCTGCCCGTNCGGGTCAGTTCGGTCTTTTACCCGCTGTTGAAAGAGNGCATCCACGGCCCTTGGGGNAAGGCGATCGACATTGCGTCGATCCTCGGCACGCTGTTCGGCGTCGCGGTCTCGCTTGGGCTGGGGTCATCGCAGATCGCAGCGGGTCTGTCGGCGCTGTTTGGGTGGAACGACGGCGTGCCGCTGCAGGTCGGCATCCTGACCGCGCTGACCGCCGTTGCCGTGGTGTCTATCGTGGCGGGGCTCGATAAGGGGGTGAAGCTGCTNTCCAACCTCAATATNGGCATGGCCGTGGCGTTGATGGTCTTTGTGCTGGTGACCGGTTCGACCCTGTTCCTGCTNCGCGGCATGGTCGAGACCTTTGGCCTGTACCTAAGCAACCTGCCACGGCTCGCCTTCTGGAATGATATGCTTGCCGATACCAACCCCTCGAATGGGGATTGGGGCTGGCANGGCAGCTGGACGGTNTTCTACTGGGCCTGGACGGTCACGTGGTCGCCCTTCATCGGGCTTTTCGTCGCGCGGATTTCGCGGGGGCGCACGATACGGGAGTTCGTCTTTGGCGTGCTNCTGGCNCCGTCCCTGTTCACGCTGATCTGGTTCTCTATCTTCGGCTGGCAAGCGATGGAGATTGACGGCATCGGCACCGCCGCGCGCACGGCTCTTGGCGCGCAGGCCGGTTCGCTGAGCGNNGCAGTGGCTGATTCCGTCCCGCTTGCCATGTTCGCGTTTTTCGAAAGCTTCCCTTTCGCCGATATTGTGCAGGGTATCGCCGTGCTGGTGGTGGCNATCTTCTTTGCAACATCCTCGGATTCCGCGTCNCTGGTTGTCGACATGCTGTGCACCGGTTCGCCCGAACCCGGCCCCACCCGCCAGCGGGTGTTCTGGGGCGTGTCNGAAGGGCTGGTCGCNGCGATGCTGNTGATCCTTGCAGGGGACTTGGGGCTGACCGCCTTGCAACAGGTGATCACGGTCGTCGGCTTGCCGATCTTCCTGCTGGTCTTTGCGATGATCCCNTCGCTGATCAAGGGGTTCCGGACCGAAGATATNGACCACGTNTCTATCGGCAANCGCCCCGGNCTNGNNGANCTGTAACANCCCCACCAACNCAAAAGGGCAGCCCATCGGGGCTGCCCTTTNTTGTACCAAGAAGCAGTAATTACAACGCGGCTTTCAGCGCATCGACCAGATCGGTCTTTTCCCAGCTAAAGCCGCCATCCGCTTCGGGCGCGCGNCCAAAGTGGCCGTAGGCCGCGGTGCGTTCAAAGATGGGGCGGTTCAACTGCAGATGCTCGCGGATGCCGCGCGGTGTCAGGTCGATGATCTGGCGGATCGCCTTTTCAATCGCCGCATCCGTGACATCCGCGTCGCCACCATAGGTATCGCAGTAGATCGACAGNGGNTTGGACACGCCGATGGCATAGCTCAGCTGGATTGTACACTTTTCGGCNAGACCGGCAGCCACGACGTTTTTCGCCAGATAGCGCGCNACATAGGCGGCAGAGCGGTCAACCTTCGTCGGGTCTTTCCCCGAGAACGCGCCGCCCCCATGAGGTGCCGCACCGCCATAGGTATCCACGATGATCTTGCGCCCGGTCAGGCCCGCGTCGCCGTCAGGGCCNCCGATGACAAANGTCCCNGTCGGGTTNACCCACCATTCGGTGTCGGGNGTGATCCAGCCTTCNGGCAGAACCTGGGTGATATAGGGTTCGACGATGTCGCGGATGTCGGCACTGGTCTGGCCTGCATCGGCGTGCTGCGTCGACAAGACGATAGAGGACACGCCAACAGGCTTGCCGTCTTCATAGCGCACGGAAAGCTGGCTTTTGGCGTCGGGGCGCAGCGTTGGCTCTGTCCCGTCTTTGCGCACTTCGGCCAGACGGCGCAGGATCGCATGGGCATAGTGGATCGGCGCCGGCATCAGCTCTGGCGTCTCGTTGGTGGCGAAACCGAACATGATGCCNTGATCGCCCGCGCCTTCTTCCTTGTCGCCTGACGCATCCACGCCTTGCGCGATATGCGCCGACTGCGGGTGCAGCAGNTTGGTGATCTCGCAGGTGGCGTGGTGGAATTCATCCTGCTCGTAGCCGATGTCCTTGATGCAGGCGCGGGCGATGCCGTCGATCTTGCCAAGGTATTCATCCAGCTTGTCCTTGTTCGACAGGCCAACCTCGCCGCCGATGACCACGCGATTGGTGGTAGCAAAGGTCTCCGCTGCGACACGCGCTTCGGGTTCTTCGGTCAGAAAGGCATCAAGTACGGCGTCGGAAATCCGGTCGCAGACCTTATCCGGGTGGCCCTCGGAAACGGATTCCGAAGTGAACGTGTAGTTTTTGCGGGACATTTAGTGCTCCAATAGATTTCTTAGCCACGTCAGGAAGCCGTTGTGGCCGATTAACGGGGCTTAGCTTTGCCTGCCCNTTTGGTCAAACTTTAAGTTGCGTCGTCGGCGCAGGATAACAAGNGCAAACCCCGCCAAAGTGATGAAAAGAAACGGCCATTCNCCCCATCTGCTATAGGGTGTCGCAGGGCGTGGNGCGGGCAGAGGGGCATCCAGAAAGCCTGCCTCGTTCAGGGCCAAACTCTTTGTGATGCGGCCCCAGGGGTCNATCATCGCCGAAACGCCCGTGTTGGCGACGCGTGCCATGGGCAGACCTTGCTCTATCGCGCGCATCCGGGCCTGAGCCAGNTGCTGCAACGGCCCCTGCCCCTTGCCGAACCACGCATCATTCGTGAGCTGCATCAAGAACGCGGGCCGCGCCGGTGCGGCGTTGACGTCCCGNGCAAAGACGGCCTCGTAGCAGATCAGGGGCAGCGCNTGGCCCAANNGCCCCAGATCCATCANATCTGCCCCCGGACCCGAGGAAAACCCNNTGCCAAACTGCGCCGCCATGCCGCGCAGACCGATACGGCCCAACAGNTCGCCAAAGGGGATNTATTCGCCAAAGGGCACGAGGTGGTGCTTGTCATAGGTCTGCACAACCTCGGCGTCTGGCCCCAGCACCACGGCCGAGTTGTANTAGGCCATGTCGCCGCGCCGCTGCACCCCCAGCACCACAGGCGTACCGGCGGCCGCTTCGCTGATATAGGTCAGCGCGCCATGGGCCAAATCAAGCGGCCANGCGATGGCGGTTTCGGACCAGAGNATCAGATCAGGCGCCGCATCCCCCTGCGCAGGCGGNGCAGCGGTCAGCGCCAGCTGACGATCAAAGAATTCGGGAATTTTGACGGGGTCCCATTTGTCTTTCTGCGCNGCATTCGGCTGNACCATACGGATCATATGGTCGGTGATCGGNGCGTCGCCCCCNNNAAAGGGNACCGTCAACGCCGCCACGCCCAAGACCCGCGCGCCCCAGACAGCGCCCTGCCGNAGCAATGNGCCCCGCGCGCGCTGTACCACCGCTACAGCCAGCGCGACAAAGGCAAGGGTCATGCCGTAGGGCCCCACCAGCGCAAGCCCCTGCCCCGGCCAATGGTTAACCAAAGACTGAGAGAACATCCCCCAAGGGAAGCCGGTGAACAGATAACCGCGCAGCATTTCGGCGGCGGGCAGGACGAAGATCAGCGGCCAGACCTGTGCCGACAACCGGCGGGACACGTAGAACGCCAAAGCCCAATACAAGGCCAAACCGCCCGTCAGCCCCGCCACAGCAAAAGGTGCCATCCAGGCATAGCGTTCAGGGTCGACCATGAAGGGCGANACCAGCCANGACCATCCATGCAAGAAATAGCCAAAGCCAAAGCCCCAGCCGATCGCTGCGGCCTGCCGAGGCGTCCCAGCAGCGCGGTAGATCAACAGAACAGCCGCAAGTGCAGCCAGCAAGACCAGNGGCAAATCATAGGGTGCCTGCCCAAAGGCCGCGACAACGCCCGCAAGCACCGCGGCCCCGAACCGCATCCAAGCGGCACTGCGCAAAGTCATCAGTGAGNTCCGGCCATACGCACGCGCAAACGCTTGATCCGGCGCGGATCNGCGTCGATCACCTCGAACTCGGGGCCATCGGGNTGCACGACCACTTCGCCACGTGCCGGCACCCGTCCCGACAGCATGAAGACCAACCCGCCGAGGGTGTCGATCTCTTCTTCGTCGACATCATCGTGGTCGGTCAGCGAATGNCCAATCTCGGCCTCGAAATCATCCAGAGGCGTCTTGGCCAGNGCAAGGTAGCAGCCGGGCTTTTCGACCGTCCAATANTTGCCTTCGTCCACGTCGTGTTCGTCTTCGATCTCGCCGATGACCTGTTCGATCAGANCCTCGATCGNNNCCNNCCCGTCGNCNCCGCCGTATTCGTCAATCACCAGCGCCATATGGCGCCGTTCGGCCTGCATCTTGGTCAGCAAGACGCCNATGGTCATGGACGGCGGCACGAACAGCAAGGGACGCAGCATCGCCTGNAGGTCAAATTCGGTGTTTCGGCCATTAAATCCGTGGGTCAGNGCCAGATCCTTGAGGTGGGCCATGCCAACGGGGGTATCGAGCGTGCCGTCATACACCGGCAGGCGCGTCAGACCGCTGTCCTTGAACACGCCGACCAGCTCATCCAGCGTCGAGGTCACCGGCACCGCGGTGATATCCGCCTTGGGCACCGCCACATCATCCACCCGCATCCGGCGCAGGTTCATCATGCCGCGGGTCGACAGCCTGTCNGTCTGTGCCGCGGTGATCTCCTCCTCTTCCTCGTTGTCCGACGCGCTNAGTGCGCCCATGACCCGGGAAAAGAAGCCACCGGATTTCGGGGTGTCTTCGGTTTCTTCGGCCTCGGAGGCCGGTATGATGTCTTCCAACTGCGCGCTCTGCNCCGCCTCAGATGATCCGTCTGTGTCGCCCATCGGGTCCTGTCTTTATGTGTTTAGGCAGGCGGTTGCACTGCGTCGTCTCTATATGGGTCATCCAACCCCAATTTGCCAAGTATTTCTACCTCTAACCGTTCCATCAGGGTCGCATCCCCGTCCCGTTCGTGGTCATACCCCAACAGGTGAAGCAGCCCGTGCACGATCAAATGGGTCACGTGATCGGCCATCGGGCGGCCTGCGGCCTCTGCCTCGGCGTGGCAGGTGTCATATGAAATCGCGATGTCGCCCAGTTCCAGCATATTGTCGAACCCCGGCGTGACCGGCAGCGGAAGTTCGCCGTCGCGCNCGGCACCGCGTTCCTCGGCGGGCCAGCTGAGCACATTTGTCGGCGTGGGCTTGTCGCGGAAATCTGCGTTCAACGTGGCGATATGTGCATCGTCGCAGGCCAGCACCGTCACCTCGGCGGTGTCGGCATCNAGCGACAGATGCGCCAATGNGGCGCGCATCGCGCGGGGGCATAGGGTATCAAGGTCCAGANNGGCCCAACGGGGGTCTTCCTCTATCACGTCAAGCGCCTGCATCAGCGCCCCACCGGGGGCCAGCCCCCGGCCCCCCGGAGTTTATTTGGCAAAATGAAGCAGCCGGGCATCACGCGTGGCCTGCATCTGCTTCATAGGCTTCGATGATCGCGGCCACGAGCGGGTGGCGCACCACNTCTTTCGAGGTGAAGTAGTTAAAGCTGATCTTGGGGATCGTCTTGAGCAGCCGTTCCGCGTCCTGCAANCCCGATGGCACGCCGCGTGGCAAGTCGATCTGGGTCCGGTCACCGGTGATCACCATNCGCGAGCCTTCGCCCAGACGGGTCAGGAACATCTTCATCTGCATCGAGGTCGCGTTCTGCGCTTCGTCCAGCACGACGAAGGCGTTGGACAGGGTGCGCCCGCGCATGAAGGCNAGCGGCGCGATCTCGATCTTTTTCTCTTCGATCAGNTTGGCCAGTTGNTTNCCGGGCAAGAANTCATTCAGCGCGTCATAAAGGGGCTGCATGTAGGGATCGACCTTGTCNTTCATGTCACCGGGNAGGTAGCCCAGCTTCTCCCCCGCCTCCACGGCAGGGCGCGACAGGATGATGCGGTCCACGTGGCCCCCGATGAACATCGACACGCCGACGGCCACCGCAAGATAGGTTTTACCCGTACCGGCAGGGCCGATGCCGAAGGCCAGTTCGTTGTCGAACAGTGATTGCACATAGGCTTTCTGCGCGGCCGTGCGGGGTTCGACGCGTTTCTTGCGGGTCTGGATTTCGACGCCGCCCAAATTCGGCATCTCGATCTGGTCGCCCGGGCGCACCCCCGTCCCAGCNGCNGAATCGCCCATGCGCAGCAAACTGGTGACATCGGCGGGCTCCACACTGCGCCCGCCTTCCAGTCGGGCGTAAAGCCCTTCGAGCACAGAGGCCGCGCGGGTGGTCGCGTCTTCCTCTCCCATCACCGACAGATGGTTGCCCCGACGCACGATCTGGACCTCAAGCGCCGTCTCTACGGCGGTCAGGTTGGCGTCATAGGGGCCGCAGAGATCGATCAGAAGCCGGTTGTCCGGAAATTCGAGCTGCTGCGCGTGAGAAGCGGGAGGCGTCATTGTGTCACTAGATGGCAAAGCGTTTTCCTAATTGGAGGTGTCTTTGGATTAATATGGGTCCCATATTCAAACTATGTACCCCTTTGAGCCGACAAAAAAGGGCCGGAGCGTAAAACGCGCCGGCCCGATCCTATGTGCAGGAGTGGTCGCAAGATCAGTTGGGATCTCGGACGCGCGAGCCGCCTTTGAAGTCGCCCGCCGTATATGTGGGCTGGGCCACGCCAGAGCAGACCGGCTTGCCGTATTTGTCCAGTCGCTGGCTCAGGTAGCCTTCGACGCCGTCGTCGATGATCCAGTGGTCGCAGCCGTTGGGATCGACCCAGATGCCGGCCTGAAGCTGGCTCAGGTGCTTTTTGTCAAAGCCACGGTCGACGGTTTTATCGGCGGGATAGCCCCGGCCTTCGTAGTCAGCGCAGGCACCCAGTGTCAGGGCGCAGGCGGTGACCATCATAATCTTAGCTTTCATCACGTTACTGTCCCCTTAGCGAATGCAGATGATTTCGACGCGGCGGTTCTTGGCCATACCGCCCGCTGTGCCATTGGACGCCGCTGGCATCCGTTCGCCATAGCCACGGACATCCGCGATGCGGGCCCCCGATTGCTGGGCGATGCTGGCAACCGCATTGGCACGGTTCAGCGACAGCTTCATGTTATAGGCATCCGACGCGCGGCTGTCTGTGTGCCCGCTGATGATATAGGACACGGCACCCGTGGTCTTGAAGAATTCAGCCAGACGGGCGCGGCCCTGCGGGTGCACACGGTAGCTGTCGGTGTTGAAAAACTGGTCCGTATTCATCACGCCGCAGACGTTACCCCGGCGGCAGACCGGAATACCCTGACGGGTGACATGCGGTGTCATATAGCCTTCGGCACCGTCATCCATGACCCAATGTTCACACCCATCGGGGTCAACCCAGATCGTCGGAATATACTGGCCCTTGTCGCGGCCCTGTTGAGATCTTGTTTGTGCATCGGCAGCAGATGCCTGAAGCACGAATGTTGCGGCAATCATCGTGCCCGCAAACAGCCGTAGCCCCTTGGAAATTGTATTAAACACAGCCCTCGTCCTTTTCTTACTGTCCCCCAGTCGGAAGACCCACAGATACCCCAGGCACCACGGTCGTCCGCTATATGTTGTGAGATTAAGAGGTAAACGCGCTTCTGTGAAGCGCGAATGCGGCCATATTTACTATATTACTGCCACACTTACGCCATTTTCCGGCCATTGCAGTCATTTTGGTCTACAATCATCGCGGGCAAATCGCGAGCGGTGACACCTAAATCTGACGCGCCGTCAGCGAATTGGTTTTGGCGTCAACGATTCTGACGCGGACAACGTCGCCAATTTCGGCCTGCGCCTCGTCGATATGCACAGAGTGGAGGTATTCGGATTTCCCCACCATCTGCCCCGCCTCGCGGCCCGTTTTTTCGACAAGAACAGAAACATCGCGCCCCACCATGCTGTTCTGGATCTCGCGCTGTTGACCGGTGATCAGCCCTTGCAAGCGCTGGAGGCGTTCGTCGGCTATGGCGGCCTCTACCTGCGGGCGTTCGGCGGCGGGGGTGCCGGGACGGGTCGAGTATTTGAACGAATAGGCGTAGCCGTATTTCACCTCGCGGACGAGCTCCATCGTGGCTTCGAAATCCGCGTCGGTTTCTTCGGGGAAGCCGACGATGAAATCGCCCGACATCACGATATCGGGGCGCGCGGCGCGGATGCGTTCGATCAGCCGCAGATAGCTTTCGGCGGTGTGGCTGCGGTTCATCCGCTTGAGGATACGGTCCGAGCCAGATTGCACGGGCAAGTGCAGATAGGGCATCAGCTTGTCGATCTCGCCATGGGCGGCGATCAGCGCATCGTCCATATCGTTGGGGTGGCTGGTGGTGTAGCGGATACGCTCTAGCCCGTCGATCTTGGCCAACTCCTTGATCAGGCGGGCGAGCGTGTAATCCGCCCCCTCTTCCCCCACGCCGTGATAGGCATTGACGTTCTGGCCCAGCAGGGTGACTTCGCGCACGCCGCGTTCTACCAGTTCGCGCGCTTCGGTCAGCACGCGGGTCGCGGGGCGCGAGACTTCGGCCCCGCGGGTATAGGGCACCACGCAGAAGGCGCAGAATTTGTCGCAGCCTTCCTGCACGGTCAGAAACGCAGAAGGCGCACGCGTCGCTTTGCCGCGGCCTTTCAGCTTTTCGAATTTATCCTCTTCGGGGAAATCCGTATCAAGCGCGGTTTTGCCAGAGCGCACGCGCGCCTCCATCGCGGGAAGGCGGTGATAGGATTGCGGCCCCACGACCAGATCAACGGCCGGCTGACGGCGCATGATCTCTGCCCCTTCGGCTTGCGCCACGCAGCCTGCGACGCCAATCTTCAGATCGGGGTTCAGTTCTTTAAGCGGCTTCAGGCGGCCCAGTTCTGAATAGACTTTTTCTGCTGCCTTTTCACGGATGTGACAGGTGTTCAGCAGGATCATATCGGCGTCAGCTGCGGTCTTTGTCTCGACGTAGTTATCGCCCAGAGACTCGGCCATACGTTCACTGTCGTAGACATTCATCTGGCAGCCGTAGGTCTTGATGAACAGCTTTTTTGGCGCGGTCATGGCAGGGTCCGTTGATCAAAGGTGCAAAAGCGCGGTCTAACAGCGCCAGCGTTCTCTTGCAATGCGTCCCGATTTGACAGATTTAGAGCACAGTGCAAATAGAGCCGGGGTGTCATGCAGTACCGCAGTCTTGACCATTTTATCAGTGACAGCAAAGCGGTGCTGAGCAGGGGGCCCATTGCCCTCATCATGGTCGAGGACGCGATAGAGATCGAGACGACGCTGCGCCATCACCAGCAGCTTGGCTTTGCCACCGTTGTCGCCTTTATGCCCGCCAGCTTCGCGCTGGCCCGTGATGTCGCCGAAAGCAAAGGCGTGCTGCGCGTGGACTACGACATGGACCGCGAGGGCGCGCTGGAAAATGCCGTAAACGCCGTGATCGAGGCGGCACCGGGGCAATGGCTTTATACCTGCTACAACGCCGAATATCTGTTCTACCCTTTCTGCGAGACGCGCACCGTGGGGGAACTGCTGGCCTTTCACGCGGAAGAGCGCCGCGATGCGATGCTCACCTATGTCGTTGATCTTTATGCAGATGATCTAGGTGCCGCCCCGAACGCGGTATCGCTGGACAACGCCTTTCTGGACCGGTCCGGCTATTACGCGCTGGCGCGGCCTGACGGCACGCCGGACAACCACCCCAAGGAACGGCAGCTTGATTTCTTTGGCGGATTGCGTTGGCGGTTCGAGGAACATGTGCCCGCCGCGCGGCGCAAGATCGACCGTATCTCGCTGTTCCGCGCCAAGCCCGGCTTGCGGATGCGGGACGATCACACCTTCACGGACGAAGAATACAACACCTACGCCTGCCCGTGGCACCACAATATCACGGCATCGATCTGTTCTTTCCGCACGGCCAAGGCGCTCAAGTCCAACCCGGGCAGCAGGGATAGTATCGCCAGCTTCAAATGGCACAACTCCGCGCCGTTTGAATGGCATTCTCGCCAACTGCTGGATCTGGGGTTGATGGAACCGGGGCAGTGGTTCTGAACGCAGGGGACCGGTGAAAACCGTGCCCTTGACCGAACGGCCCTAGCCCTTGCGGCGCAAACGGATCACCACATCGACCGAGGCGATCTCGGCCCCTTCGGGGGCGTCGGGCAGTTGCGCGATCACCAACTGGTCAGAGGGCGCATCGGACAGGCGTGCCTCGTCCTCCCAGAAAAAATGGGGGTGATCATGGGTGTTGGTATCGAAATAGCTTTTGGACCCGTCAACCGTGACTTCCTGCATCAGCCCCGCGTCACAAAAGGCGCGCAGGGTGTTGTAGACCGTTGCCAGCGACACGGCATCGCCCTGCCCCTTGGCCGCGTCAAACAGGCTTTCGGCGGTGACATGGCGGTGCTGACCGTCGCCCACCAACAGATGCGCCAGCGTCATGCGCTGCCGCGTGGGGCGCAGGCCCGCCTTGGCAAGCCACTCAGAACTGATCTGCTGTGTTGTTTGGGTCATTGGCTATAAGTACCTCTCATGCGCTATATATAAGGGGCAATGGGGGCGGTTTTCAAACGGAAATCCGGAAACTCTTGCCAGCGCCGCCTTTCGCCGTCGCGTAAATGCGGTGTGCCTGCGCCCTTGCGGGCCTGCGGCGCGCAATGCTAAACCTGCCGGGATTTGAAATTCAGCCCTCAGGAGCCGCGATAATATGGCCGACTACCCCACCAGCTTTGACAAAGAAGCCCTGCTCAAATGCGCCCGTGGCGAGCTTTTCGGCGAAGGCAATGCGCAACTGCCCGCCCCGCCGATGCTGATGATGGACCGGATCACAGACGTCTCCGCCGATGGCGGTGCCCATGGCAAAGGCCACATCACGGCGGAATTCGACATCACGCCCGACCTGTGGTTTTTTGACTGCCACTTCCCCGGCAACCCGATCATGCCCGGCTGCCTTGGCCTGGATGGCCTGTGGCAGCTGACCGGCTTTAACCTGGGCTGGCGCGGCTGGCAGGGGCGCGGCTATGCGCTTGGCGTGGGCGAAGTGAAGCTAACCGGCATGGTACGCCCTGACCGCAAGATGCTGACCTACAAGATCGACTTTACCAAAGCGATCCAGACCCGTCGCCTGACCATGGGCGTTGCCGATGGCATCGTCGAAGCCGACGGCGAAGTGATCTATCAGGTCAAGGACATGAAGGTCGCGCTGAGCGAGAGCTAAGCCCACCCGTCAGATCATCGCT